>DASWEH010000575.1:0-6052 GCA_036394895.1 Anaerolineales bacterium | reverse complement strand
TTCCAACGGGTGTCTCACAAAGAGATTGAGCAAGCGACATCAAGACTAAATTTCAGGCCACGAAAATCTCTTCGTTTCAAAACACCTTTTGAGGTGTTCTTTCATTCATCCGTTGCACTTACAAGTTGAATTCACATGACTCAAATAGTATAGCAATCATCAGAAAGTGATTCAAGTGCTTACAAATTTTTCCTTTCACCCCTTATAATTGTTCCCACCGGCCATAAATCCAAAATCTAAAATCGTCAATCGTAAATCGAAAATCTTATGCCTATCCAACTCATCGAATGTATCCCCAACTTTTCCGAAGCGCGGCGTCCTGAAGTCATTGACCAGATCGTCGCGGCCATCCAATCTGTAGACGATGTCAAGCTTCTCGACCGCTCGTCTGACCTTGACCATAACCGCACAGTGCTCACCCTTGCGGGCTCTCCGTTCGCGGTGGAGGAAGCTGCGTTCCGTGCCATCAAAACCGCCTCCGAACTGATCGACCTCAACAACCACACGGGCGAGCATCCGCGCATCGGCGCGACGGATGTCGTTCCTTTTGTCCCGCTCAGCGGTGCGAGCATGGACGATTGTATCGCGCTGGCGAAGCGGCTGGGGGAACGCGTCGGGAATGAGCTCAGCATCCCCGTCTATTTGTATGAAGCGGCGGCAACGCGTCCCGAGCGTGCCAACCTCGAAAACATCCGCAGAGGTCAATACGAAGGACTCAAAGCCGACATTGAGTCCGATCCCGAACGCGTCCCTGATTACGGGCCTGCAAAACTTGGAACGGCAGGAGCAACGGTCATCGGTGCGCGTAATCCGCTCATTGCCTTCAACGTCTATCTCACCACCGACGATGTGGATATCTCAAAGAAAATCGCCAAGGCCATCCGCCATTCATCAGGCGGGCTTCGCTATGTCAAAGCATTGGGCTTGCTTGTGGAAGGGCATGCTCAGGTTTCGATAAACCTGACCAACTTCCGCGAGACTCCGCTTGCCCGCGTGGTCGAAACGATTCGGCGTGAGGCTCAACGATATGGCGTTGCCGTTCATCATAGTGAACTGGTCGGCTTGATCCCGCAGGAGGCGTTGGTGGATGCGGCGGTCTGGTACACCCAATTGGATGCGTTTGATAAAGAGCAGATTTTGGAATCACGACTCTTCGAAACATCCGCTTCTGCACCTCAGCCGAAGACTCTTTCCTTTATAGAAGAGTTAGCTGCCCCGACCGCCACCCCGGGCGGCGGTTCAGCTGCAGCCTATGCGAGTGCGATGGGTGCCGGGCTGGTTGCGATGGTGGCGGGTCTCACGATTGGCAAAAAGAAGTATGCCGAAGTCGAAGCGCAGATGCAAGCCATTCGTGTGATGGCCGAAAGTTTGCGCAAGGAATTGACTCAGGCTGTAGAGGATGACTCTTCCGCATTTGAGGCCGTGATGGGCGCCTTCAGGCTTCCAAAAGGAACAGATGAAGAACAGACGAAACGGAACGCGGCAATTCATCTCGCGACCCTCAATGCTGCACGTGTCCCTCTGAAAGTTGCAAAGGATTCAGTCAAGGTGATGGAGCTTGCCTTGAAATGTGCCAAAGAGGCGAATGTCAATGCGATCAGTGACTCCATGTCTGGGTTTGCCATGTCGCGTGCCGCGCTAACGGCGGCAGGTTATAACGTGAAGATCAATCTCAATTCACTCGAAGATAAATCAGTGGGAGAGAAGATGTTAGGTGAGTTGAAGGCACTTGAAGCGAAAGCAGAGACACTTGAAAAGGAAATCCGCGAGATCATGCAGGCGCGGGGAGGGATCTAATTATCTTATGGAGTCAGGGAGTTCACTGGGCTAGCAGAGTGTGCTCTCGAAGCACGCCAGCAAGCTGGCGGACTCCAAAGCGTATTCCCATGAAGCGAATACTGAATATTTTTCTGCTCCTCATCCTTTCATCTTGCACAAGAGTCGAAATAGCCGAAACTCCAATTGTTACTCATACAAAAGTTATTCCAACCAACACGTTATTAGCTTCCACCTCTTTTCCAACCATCACACCCACTACAGAAGCTCCGTGTGATCCAGTCACTGTAGATTATTGCATCACAGACGGGCACTTGCTCCTTCAGCGCCCGATCCGTCCACCTTCAAACGATTTAGTCGATGAGACATACCTGTACGGGTCAACGGCCAATGGGACGCGTGAACCGCATCATGGAGTTGAATTTCCGAACAAAAGTGGAACGCCTGTTTATGCGGTAGCAAGTGGAACAGTTGTATTTGCTGGCCCAGATAAAGAAGCGATTTACTCTCCATGGCCAGATTTCTACGGCAACCTTGTTGTCATTCAACATAAGAATGACTTGTTCACATTGTATGCCCATCTTTCGAAGATCGATGTGAAACCGGGTGGGATCGTTGGGGCTGGAACGCCAATTGGTGAAGTCGGTAGAACCGGTGTTGCAATCGGCAGTCATCTGCATTTCGAGGTCCGTAGCGGGGATGTAGAAGATTACTTCTCAACGCAAAATCCTGAACTGTGGCTAGTCCCTGCAAAAGATGTAGATGGCGAACCTTTTGGGGCATTAGCAATCTCTGTCGTTGATGAGGATCGCAAGCTCGTCAAATATGCAGAATACACGATCAGATATTCTCCAGAGCAATCCCCTAAAAAAGTGAAATCCTATTATGGAATAACTTATTCCGCCGATATGTTGAATGGAGAGGAAAATGCAGTTCTGGGGGAACTTCCAGTGGGTCGTTATCGTATTGCTATTGAAAGGAATGGCAAAGTCTACGAACGCTGGGTTGAAGTAGAATCGGGGGAGCTAACGCAGGTTGTTTTTGTGGTGAAATAGAATTGCTCTAGCCGCCGTCCCCGGCCGCGCATAGAGCAAGGTTAATATAAATCTCAATTTGGAGAAACTATGGGACTCAAACCTGATCACTGGATCCGCAAGATGGCGCACGAATATCGTATGATCGAACCATTCGAAGAGAAACAAGTCCGCAATGGAGTTGTCTCGTATGGTGTTTCATCGTATGGCTACGATGTCAGAGTGGCAGATGAATTCAAGATTTTTACAAATGTCTTTTCAGCAACCGTTGACCCCAAGAACTTCGATACCAAATCCATGGTGGATTACATTGGCGACGTGTGTATCATCCCGCCGAATTCGTTCGCACTCGCCCGTACCGTTGAATACTTCCGCATCCCGCGCAAAGTGCTGACGGTTTGCTTAGGGAAATCCACCTATGCAAGATGTTTTCGTGGGGATACCCGTGTTGCTTTGGTGGATGGTACATCTCCAACCCTTGAGGAAATGGCTCGCCGCGCCGAAGATGGCGAATTATTCTGGGGATATAGTATTGGCGAAAATGGTCGTTTAATTGTCACCTTGTTGGATGCACCCCGTTACATTGGACGGGATAATCTGGTTGAAGTGAAGCTAGATAATAATGAAAAAATCTACTGTACACCGGACCATCAGTTTATGCTGCGCGATGGACGCTGGCAGGCCGCGATAGAGTTGCAATCAGGCGCCTCGCTCATGCCGCTCTATCGTAAACTCCAGCGTGGCTACGAAATGGTGTACCAGCCTCTCAATGGTCATCTGTATCCTACACATCGTTTGGCTGATGAATGGAATTTGCGATATGGTGTTTATACCGACCAGCCAAATACACACCGTCACCACGCTGATTTTGATCGTTTGAATAACAATCCATGGAATATTATTCGGATGAATGCCAGCCAACACATCCGACTTCACAATGCAGAAAATTACGGAGATGAATTTGACCCTGCCGAGCACAGCTTGTCTATTCGCATGTCTCTTCAACAACTTGCACAGGACCCGCAATGGGCAGAAGATTATTCTCACGCGCAAAGCGAACGCGCAGTTCGCTTCTGGAATGATGAAGACTATGCTGAAACCCGTGCTCGTCTTATTGAACAACGCCGTAACCCGTCTGAGCAAACGCGTCAAGCTCACCGAGATGCAAACTTGCGCAGATATCAAGATATGGCAGAGAGGATTCGACAATCTGAATCGATGAAAACGGTTTGGGCCAATTCAAGCGAAGAGCGACGCACCAGACAGGCTGAAATTGCTAGGAAGATAAACTTACGTTCTGAGATCACAGAGGAACTGGTCCGTGACGCTCTCAACCAAACCGGTTCGATTCGCGGCGCAGCCCGTTTGTTGAATTGTGATCGCGCTGTTTTCAGGCGCTTTCCAGAAATCTTGCGCGCTTTTCGAGGACAAACTGAAAATCACAAGGTTGTCTCGGCTCGTTCTTTGCCAGGTGAACACGATGTCTTTTGCCTCACTGTTCCGGAAGCGGGCAATTTCGGCTTGGAAAGCGGCGTGTTTGTCCACAATTGTGGCATTATTGTGAATGTAACTCCTTTCGAGCCGGAATGGGAAGGTTTCGTCACACTTGAAATCTCCAATACAACACCTTTGCCTGCGAAGATTTACGCGAACGAGGGCTTGGCACAGGTCTTGTTCTTCGAAGCTGATGAAGAATGTGAAACCTCTTATGCTGATAAGAAAGGGAAATATCAGAAGCAACAGTCGATTGTATTGCCGAAGTTGTAGGTGATATATTTAAGAACGCATAAATCTATAAGTGTAATCAGTGCACTGCTGAAACAACAAAGAAAATAAATGAGGTCGCGATGAAATTTAAACTCGCCCTCTCAGCAGAGAACCTTGTTCATGGCGTGGCTTGGCTAACCGCCGCGATGGGGGTGGTGAACCTGATCTCAGCAGTGATCCCTTCGATGAGGGATCGCTTGCGTTTATTACGTTTGTTAGGGAAATATTCGCCTTTTAGCATTAGTGCAAGCGGACATCTTGCTTCGGCGCTTGCAGGATTTGCTTTGCTTTTGCTCTCGGGCAGTCTCTGGCGGCGCAAACAACTTGGTTGGGTGTTGACGTTTTCCATCTTGATCCTTTCCATTCCAATTCACCTCTTGAAGGGATTGGACTATGAAGAAGCATCATTCGCTGCATTGCTAGCCGGCTTGCTCATTTATCTGCGCCCCCACTTTCATGCCCAGTCGGACCCGCCTTCGGTTCGGCAAGGTTTACTCACGTTGCTGGCTGCATTGGCGTTTACACTCATTTATGGACTGATCGGTTTTTACTTTCTTGACCGTCACTTCAAAGTTAGTTTTGGATTTTGGTCTGCGCTTCGTCAGACCATCGTCATGTTCACACAGTTTTACAACCCAGGCCTTCAGCCGGTCACTGGTTTTGGAAAATATTTTGTTGACTCGATCTATGTGATCAGCGCAGTGACGATTGGCTACGCATTGCTGATGCTCTTGCGCCCTGTGCTGAGTCGCCGCCCGCCAACAGAGGCAGAGCGTTCGCGCGCCTGGGAAATTGTCCGCGCCCATGGACGAACATCTCTGGGGCGCTATGCCTTGCTGGATGACAAGTCATTTTTCTTTACGCCGACAGGTTCACTGATTTCATATGTGGTGGAAAACAGAGTAGCATTGGTGTTAGGTGATCCCATTGGTCCAAACGATAATTTTGAAGGTGCAGTTTCTTCCTTCCGGGATTTCTGCTCCAAAAACGATTGGCTTCCCGCCTTCTATCAAGTATCCTCAAAAAATATTGAAGCCTATAAATCACAAGAGTTCCATACGCTCCCCATTGGTCATGAAGCCATTGTGGATTTAGCTTGTTTTACCCTCAACGGTAGCCAGAACAAGACTCTGCGAAACAGTTATAACAAGATGGTGCGGCTTGGTTATCATTATGATGTCATTCAGCCGCCTTATTCTGCCCGTATGCTGCGTGAATTGAAATTTGTCAGTGACGATTGGCTCACCGCCCGGCGAGCCACCGAACTGCGATTTTCCCTGGGCTGGTTTGATCCTACCTATCTGAATACTTGTCCAATTCTGCCTGTTCGAGATCGTGAAGGGTTTATTGCAGGGTTTGCCAATCTCGTAACGGAATTTCAGGCAAACGAAATCGCAGTTGACCTGATGCGTTATCTCCAGCACAGCGAATCAGGTATTATGGATTTTTTATTTGTGTCCTTGTTTCAATGGGCG
>DASWEH010000574.1:0-2743 GCA_036394895.1 Anaerolineales bacterium | reverse complement strand
ACGTACGCACCATCAAGGCTTACTCGGATGGATCACTAGGTTCTCGCAGTGCTGCGTTGCTGGAACCCTACTCGGACGCGCCAGAGACCTCTGGTTTTCTAACGGTTAAAGAGGAAACATTGTTGCCGATGTTGGAAGAGGCGTTAAGAAAGGGAATACAGGTTGAAACACATGCGATCGGAGATCGGGCTAACCGCTTCATTCTTGACGAATACGAAAAAGCCTTAAAGGCTGTGCCGCCCGAACAAAGAAAGATCCGTGAACCGCGCTGGCGGGTGGAGCATGCACAGATTGTCAATCCAAGGGATATTCCACGGTTCGCCGCTTTGGGGATCATTCCCTCAATGCAGCCGTCACATGCAATTGGTGATCTGCACTTTGCGCCCAGCCGGCTGGGAATAAACCGTTTGTCTGGGGCTTATGCCTGGAGCAGCTTCTTGAAAACGGGAGCGATAGTACCCGGTGGATCAGATGCTCCGGTTGAACGTGGAGAGCCGATGATCGAGTTTTATGCGGCTGTGGCGCGAAAAGACCAGAAGGGATTTTCCGGCGACGGCTGGCATCCTGAAGAGGCAGTGCCACGCGATCAGGCATTGAAGATGTTTACCATCTGGGCTGCTCGCGCCGCGTTTGAGGAGGACCTTCGCGGCTCGATAGAGGTTGGCAAACTGGCGGATTTTACCGTCACCTCCGCAGACATCATGAAGGTTCCTGAAATGGATATTCTCAAGACGCGTTGTCTGATGACCGTGATCGGTGGAGAGATTGTTTATGAAGGTGGTCGCCTTTGAGGCACAGCATCAGTTTTTTTGTGGTGCTTGGACCATAGGGCGAGGCCACGGAGGCTTTGACATAACGAGCTGTTTGCCATAGATTCCACGCCGAGTTTAGTCAGAATTTCCGCAGCAAATCTCACTTGCCGCACGCACCGGGCTGACAGCGAGATTCCCCCCGTACCTCGTTGATCGAAAGCCGTAACCTGCGTATGGGGAAGGAGCTCAGAATGAAAAGTAGACGTACCTTTATCGGTTTCCTGATCGTGTTGGTGTCGATTATTACGATTTCGGTTTATGCTCAAGTGAACAGACCTTATCGCAATGGCACCGTTTGGAACATCGGGTTCATCAGAGTCAAGCCGGGGATGGACACGGCTTACCTGAACTATCTCGCCGGGCAATGGAAAGCCAATCAAGAGGCGTCCAAAAAGGAGGGTCTCATTGTTTCGTACAAAGTGCTGACCGTTGAGGGTCACACCCCAGGCGAGTGGAATATGATGCTGATGACGGAATACAAGGATCTGGCAACTCTGGAAGCGGGTGAGGATAAGGCTGATGCTCTCGCTCAGAAGATGGTTGGCCCGGATGAAAAGCAGATGCAAGGTTACAAGGATCGTTTGGAGATTCGTGAGGTCATGGGCAACCGGCTTGCGCGAGAGATCGTCCTGGAACCAAAAGCCAAATAATTACCTGGGCCGATCAAGAAGACACAGGACATATGGCACGCCGTCCTCTAGAATGAGGACGGCGTTTTAGCGCACACCGACCGGTCGGAAACCCAGTGCGCACAAAGTTAAAGAAACTCTCTCTGCCCGTATGAAGCAATCGCACACGCTACTCTTAATTTTTTGCTGCCTGATTCTCGTTTTGTCCAACGCGGCGAAAGCTCGAGCGTGGCGTGGCATTGTTCCATTGCATTCGACGCGAACTGACGTACGCAGGCTTCTCGGAAAGCCAATAGTTGGCGGAGACGGCGCGATTGATCTCTACGAATTGAAGGAAGGACATCTGAATATCAGGTATGCTCGCCGGCCGTGTGAACAAGGGCTTCCCGCAGACTGGGGCAATTGGAACGTTCCGCCAAATACCGTAGTGAATATCAGCATTAGTCTGCACGAGGAACTGCCGGTCAAAGAGTTGAAAATCCGAAATTTGAGTAGGTATAAGTGGTATACGGACAACTCGGGCGCCACTTACTATCACGACAAAAGAAGAGGCATCGAATATCAGGTCCAGGATGAAATGGTGACCGCGATTACTTATGGACCAGCGGCGCGAGACTTCAGGTTGTTGTGCCGGAAAAACCTACCGTTGATAAGATACTGAAAATTTAATAGCGAAATGGAGAAACAAGATGTCCAGTCCTGCAAGGCAACCAAATCCGCAACTGTTTTTTCAAACTGTCAATTCCTATCAGCGCAGCGAAGCCCTAAAAACTGCCATTGAATTGGAAGTCTTCACTGCAATCGGGGAAGGCAAGCCCACTGCTTCAGATATCGCCAGGCGATGCCAAGCCTCGGAACGTGGTACGCGTATTCTCTGTGACTATCTTTCCGTGCTCGGATTTCTCACGAAAGAAGGGCAGCATTATCGTGTCACACTGGACTCCGCCACTTTCTTGGACAAACACTCGCCCGCTTATATTGGTGATGCTACGGAGTTTTTACTGGCACCTGTTTTGCGGGAAGCTTATGAGCATCTCACCGAAGCAGTGCGAAAAGGCGGGACGGCAATGGAGGAAGGACCAGTGGCTCCCGAACATCCAATATGGATCAAGTTTGCGCGCGGAATGGCAGGGCTAACGCAGATGCCCGCTCAAGCCATGGCGAAGCTTATCGATCCACAGCCTGACCGACCTTTGAAAGTTCTGGATATAGCCGCGGGCCACGGCATGTACGGAATCGCTTTGGCTAAAAATAATCCGCAAGTAAAAGTTGTGGCCCTTGACTGGCCCAACGTGCTTCAGG
>DASWEH010000573.1:0-2314 GCA_036394895.1 Anaerolineales bacterium | reverse complement strand
CATCCGGCAGGCAAAGGAACGGAGTGTACCCGTCAGTTTCGATGTCAACTATCGCCAAAAATTATGGTCAGAAGTTGATGCCAGAGAAACATTACTGCCGCTCATCAAGAACGTAGAACTACTATTCTGCAGCCAGGCGGACGCGAAACGATTGTTCAACTGTGACGGTTCCATGGAGGCGGTTGCGCGCGGAATGCTTGAATTGAGTCAGGCGCATTATGTCATTGTGACATTCGGTGAACAGGGCGCCCTATTGTGGGATGGATCAAAATGGCAACATGAACCCGCGCGCTCCACTCATATCGTTGACCGTCTGGGCGCAGGCGACGCGCTTGCCGCAGGCGTGATTCATGGTTGGCTGAACGGCGATTTGTCGGCTGGCTTGCGTTATGGCCTTACACTGGCAGCGCTGGCACTGAGTCAATTCGGGGACATGGTGGTCACCAGCAAATCAGAGCTGCTTGCCCTTAGCCAGGGAGATTCTACACTGGCGCGTTAGTTCACCGAACTATTTTCCAATCAGGATTGAATTTTATTCAAAAAGAAGAATGACAAATCAACCACCTGCAATTCTCAGTCCGAGAATACAGCTGCTCCACAAAGCCATTCAAAACGCCGACCTCAGTCCACTTCCCGAATTTTGGGCTGAGATGGCAGAGCGTGGTCTTCCTCTCATCGAAGAAGATGGAGAGGACGATTCCCTGGTCACTTTTCTGTGGCGGGATGATGGTTCAGCACACAATGTGGCTGTCATTCAGGATTGGGGATGCGACGGCATTCGTGAACATCATATGTCTCATTTGCCTGGCAGTGATGTCTGGTTCATCACACGACGGATGCGATCGGATACACGGACGACGTACCAACTTTCTCCGAGCTCATCACCGGATCCTAGCGAACCTGCCCCTTACCAGCTTGATCCTCTTAATTCGAAAACCTATACAGTTTATCCATCAGAAACAGGGTATGACATCCGCTTCTCTCTGCTGGAATTACCCAAAGCTCCCGCGTTGCCATGGCGACAAACAGGTTTGATCAAGGAGTCCGGCAGCATCCAGCTTCATACGCCCTTTACTGATCAGCGTCGTTTATGGGTGTATTTACCTCCAATTCGCACCCAAACACCACTCCCTCTATTGGTAGCCTTTGACGGACGACTCTATAAAGATTTACTGCATTTGCCAGAAATAATGGATTATCTAATTGGTCAGAAACAGGTTCCTCCGATGGCTGCGCTCTTGGTTGACAATTTGGACCGAAGCGAGTTACTCTGTAAGCCTGAATTTACCGACTATATGACCAATCAAGTCCTGCCTTGGCTTCGCTCCACGTACTCAATCACAAATGACCCACGCCTGACCATTGTCGCAGGGTCAAGTTATGGAGGGTTGGCAGCTGCCTTTGCAGGCTTCAAATATCCTGATATTTGGGGAACGGTGCTTTCCCAGACCGGCTGGTTTCGATGGCATCCCGAGGATCATCCCGAGCATCATTGGTTAAGCCGGCAATTCAAAGATGCGCCGAGGTTACCGTTGCGATTCTGGCTGCAGGTAGGCAATCTGGAAGTTGCCCGGATGCTGGACAGTGGGCCATCCCAGTTGGCGGCAAATCAACATCTCCGGGATGTCTTGCAGTCCAAAGGATATCTTGTGTCTTACCACGAATATAGTGGTGGGCATGATGCGAGCAGCTTGGAGTTTCCTTTAGCAAAAGCGATAATAGAAATTCTTCAATAATGGCTTTACTTCAGAGAGCCAAAGTTAAATCCCATAGTAAAATGAGGGCATGGAAGTTCAGATCGCCGTCGCAAAAGTGAACAAATACGCAGTCTCTGAAAGCGGGGATACGTTGGAAGTCGTTGAACGTCCAAATGGGGGACTTTCGGTGGTGCTTGCCGATGGGCAATCTTCGGGGCGCGGCGCAAAAGCCATTTCGCAGATGGTCGTCCGCAAAGTGATTGGGTTGCTGGCAGAAGGCGTTCGCGACGGAGCCACAGCCCGTGCCGCCTCCGACGCGCTGTTCACAGACAAACAAGGCAAAGTCATCAGTACGCTCAATATTGCTTCCTTGGATTTATCCAGCGGAACAATTGTACTGACTCGCAACAATCCCGCGCCGATGTACATCTGTCACGGCGAGCAGATCGATTCTGTTGAAGAAGAAAGTATTCCACTTGGCACCTCACGCAATGTCCGTCCGCTCATTACAGAGATCGCCATCGAACCGGGCTTGATTGCCGTCATTTATACAGATGGACTCACTCATGCTGGCAAACGTCGCGGTGCCCCTATGGACGTTGGCGCAACGATCCGCG
>DASWEH010000572.1:0-5734 GCA_036394895.1 Anaerolineales bacterium | reverse complement strand
TCACCCCCGGCATATTTTTCAAGCAAGACTGGCTTGACCACTTCCATCGCGCCTTTGAGGGCACGTCCAGCCATCATCAGTTCGGGAAGAAAATATTCATTGCGTTCGAAACGCTTCCCCACTTCATCCGCGCCGTCCATCAACCCTTTGTTCAGAATCTCCAGCGGATCAACATTTGCCTCCAATGCTTTCTGGGTAGCTTCGATGGCATCCTCGGTTTCGCCGTCGATAACGGCAGTGGCAATGGCTTGCAAGTGCTGGTTCTCAGACATCAGTCTCCTGATCTTAGGTCGGCAGAGGCGAACCATGAAAATCATGAAAACCCCCAGCATGGCGGATAGCTCGCCCACAACGGATATTAAGTTGAGAAAGATTTTATGATAGTTACGTATCTCAGTCAATACTAAACTAAATTGTGGCTCTCCCGTTTCTTGCGGGAAAAAGCCTAAACACGACGGGCACAACACTTGCGCCGGCACGCAGTGCAGGTGAGGTCACAAGGGAAAAATGCTTGAGGCGAAGCCGCTTTCCCCTGTGTGTACTCACCTGTACTGCACCGAACGCACGATTTGCTAAGCAAATCGAGGTGAGCAAATCGGGTGCACGTGTCGTGTCCTTTGGGTTTGAAAAGTGTCATCCCGTTAAAAACGCTAGAACCTAAATTGTTTAATATTTTCTGGCGACCGGCTCATCGCGAGTCCCTTTCTACCCTCCCAGTGCATGTTAGAGTAGAGAAATTTTCAGAAAAAGAAACGCCCGCCCGAACCTTTGGGCGGGCGTTTCATGGTCTTAGTAGAGATTTGTTCTTTCATTGAGTTCTACCGTACCTTCATCTGTAGATGTTTTTCCTTCTTCTAGAAGTGACTTGAGCCGTATCAAATCTTCATGCATTGCCTGACGAGGGTCAACGCCAAAAAGTTGAGCGACTGCATGACCCGCTGCACCGGCTGGTGGCACATAGGTCATTTGAACCGTTACGCGGGTGCCTCCCTCATGGTTCTCGTCAAAGCGGACAAAGCCAGCGTGATGAACTTGTGAATCAGGTACCGTTTCCCAGGCGATTGATTCATTGGGAACGTCGCGAGTGATATGGGATTGGAATTCAACAGGCACCCCGGCTGGGCCGGCCACTTTCCAGGTGGAAACATCGCCCGCTATCCGGATTTCCTTAACATGGTTCATGAATCGAGAGAAATTCTCGAAGTTGCGCCAGAATCGATAAACCTCATCAACTGGTGCATCGATATTGATCGCTTTTTGAACCTTAATTGCGTTCTCTCCCATGCCGAGACCAAGCAAAGAACGAGTATCCAGATTCGTTACGCCGCGCGCAGTGAGAGCTAATCCCGCTGTACTCAGCACAGGTTTCGCTACCCCTTTGCGTGTCAGGCCGTACAGTGTCAGTAGGCTTCCACCTACGCTGCTCAGTAAGCGGGTCGCAGGCGACCAATTTCGCTGTTGCCAATCGGGTCTGCTAGTCCTTCGAGGGGATGGGGAACCCTGCAATGCGGGAATATCTTGCGGGCTATCGAATACCTGCAACTCGTCTACGACGCCGTAAACACCCCGTGTTCGAGAGGTCGCTTTCAGGATGTCATCCTTCTCCTCTCTTAGAACGGGTCCGCTGAGATGAATGTGACCTCCATCGGCTCGGACATCTACAGCACGTGCATGACTTGGCGAGCGTCCTAAATTGCTCCGTACCCGTTCTTCCAAGATCCAATCTGGAGCGCCTTGATCGCTCAATTTGGCGGTCATTTCAGACAAAACACCTCGTGCTCTATTGCGCGTATCTTCCACAGCCACATCAATTGAATCATCTATGCTACTGACTAAACTAGTGGCCTTGTCACGTACCATTGTTCGCCTACGCTCTCCATTCTGTGGATCGAGGAAATACATTAATCCAGCCCCCAATCCAATACTCGTCACTAATGTTTTTAGTTTCATTTCTGCCTCCTAACTGTCTCCAAGTCGATAAATTTACATCCTTGCTCGAGATATTTGAGAAGCCCTGTTAACCAGCTTCTTGGTTGATTTTGAATGCATGAGGATATATACATTATCTAGGAATTGCCCGCCGCGCAAGTGGGATTCTCCCTAATACCTTGGCTAGCAGCTTGTCGGAGAACCGCAGTGGCGGGCTTTTTTACCGCGAAGAACGCCAAGAAAACCTTTAAAACTTCGCGGGCTTCGCGCTCTTTGCGGTTCAAACCGGTTTTTTTCGCGCGATGCACTGCTCTCCAACAGCCTGCTAGAAGAGAATTAAGTGCATTTTCCCCGGGTTAGCCTATGGTTACATGTAGTACAGCAGAGTAAATTGACGCATTACTTGAATACAAAACGCCCGACCGAACCTTCGGTCAGGCGTTTCATATGTTTAGGAGAGAGTCGTTCTTTCGCTGGTTCCCGCAGTGGTCTCATTTACGGTCATTCGATTGACCTCAAGAAGCGCCTTGAGTCTCATCAAATCATCCTGCATCGCCTGACGGGGATCCACACCGAAGAGTTCAGCCACCTTATGACCGACAACCCCAGCAGGCGGCATGTAGGTCATCTGAACCGTGACACGCGTGCCACCGTCCCAGTTCTCTTCGAAACGGACCACGCCGATATGATGGATCTGTGAGTCAGGGATCGTTTCCCAGGCGATCGATTCATTGGGAATGTCGCGGGTGATATGAGACTGGAATTCCATTGAGGAACCCGCCGGGCCAGCGACCTTCCAGGAGGATATGCCATTCTGAACTGAAATTTCTTTCACATGATCCATGAAAAGAGGGAAATTCTCGAAGTTATGCCAGAAGCGATAGACTTCATCGATGGGAGCGTTGATATTCACCGTTTTTTGGACTCGAATTCCATTCCCTCGCGTGCCAAGACCGAGCAGTGAATTCGTGTCCAAGTTTGTCATGCCGCGTGCAGTCAGCAGCAATCCGGCTGTACTCAAAACGGGCCCTGCAAGTCCCTTGCGTTTTAAGCCATAGAGCGTCAACAAACTGCCACCCACGCTGCTCAGCAGACGAGTGGTAGGTGACAAATTTTGCTGCCCCCAGGCTGGGACGTTTTGGCTTTTGGATGAGGAGACATCTTGAAACGCAGACATTTCCTCTGGGCTGTAGAATACTTCTAACTCATCAATCACATCTCGCACTCCGCGGGTTCGCGAGGCGGCTCTTAAGATGGCATCCTTTTCATCGTTTAGAATAGATCCGCTTAGATGAATTTGGCCATCCTGCGCGCGAACGCGAACGCCACGAGAATGAGGCGTCAAACGTCCAAGGGTATTTCGGACGCGCTCCGCCAAAACCCAATCGGGATTGTCTTGGTTGCTCAATTTTGCCGTCCATTCGGAAAGGACACCTCTTGTCTTATTACGTGTATCTTCCACTGCGGCATAGATCGAATCATCCATCTGATTGACCAAATTGTTGGCCTTATCGCGCAGGAGTGTTCGTCTGCTTTCTCCTTGCTTCGGATCGAAGAAATAGGCTACCCCCGCCCCTATTCCAAGAGCAGTCAATGCTGTTTTTATTTTCATATCTGCCTCCTAACCATCACCAAATATTCAAACTTGTCTGCTTCCCCGGTTTATTTTCACTCATGTGGTACATACGTTATCTAGGATTTGCCCATTGCGCAAGTGGGATTCTCCCTAGTATCGAGATTCGCCAATCAGCAAGGACTCCCAATGTACTTTCTCATTCATTGAGAAGAAAGCCTCATTGCCGGGCAGATTTAGGCTGTTCGGCAGCTACAGGTTGACGAACGAAAAAGCGCTTCTTTCCCCAGCGATAGAATTGGAGAATAGCGGCTAATGTCAAACCGCCGAGAAGATAAGCTCCTAACACATCGCTTGCCCAATGTTGTCCCAAGTAGATGCGTGACATACCCACCAGCGCAATCAAGCTTCCGAAGAGGATGAGTAAGAGAGTACGCCTCCAGGAACGCTTTAGTAACGTATAAACTAAAAACCAAAGGAAACCGAAAAAACCAACGTAGAACATCACATGCCCGCTGGGAAAACTATAACTATCGAGTATGTTAAGGACCTGCACCAAGTTCACCGTAGGACGAGGGCGTCTGATCAATTCTTTTACAAGCACATTGATCAGCGGGGGAAAGAGCACCGCAACAAACGCAGTAAGGGCCTCCCAATGGAAGCCAAACGTGTAAATTAATAAGACAATTAACAACGCTCCGATATAGGATTGTGGAGAAAAGCCGGGCCAACTAATCAAACTCATTGCAGCGGCAAAGATAGGTGAATTAATAGACTGCAGGGCATGTGTGATCTGGATATCCAGAGTAAATAACGGCGTCGTTTTCACCATAAAAGTCAACACAGCGAACGCAGCAATGGCTGCAAACAGCGACACCTGAAATAGAAACGTCCGGTACTCCCGCTTTGGAGGGGAAGTTGTCTCTTTTTTTGCAGCCTGTTGTGCTGCATCTTTCACCTTTTCACCAGGTTTTTCACCAGTAATTTCTGACATACTCTCTTTCCTTATTTATAAAGTGACGTCTACCCAGAAGGGGTTTTTTCTGGAACCGGGGCCACCGGTGGAGGAAGTTCCTCATATGCATCTTTTTCCAGTATTGCGGGAGCAGCACTTTCCTTTGGGGTAATGATCCAGAGTGAACCTGGGCAACTCTTAATCTCAACCTTGCCTTTTCCTAGCATCACCCCGTCTGCCATTACATCCATCTTTGGGGCAGCTTTTACTTCTAGTTTACGGGCACGATAACGCTGGACCTTTTCATTCGCCGAGTAGCCCTCTCCCCTTATTTTGGCATAATAAGCCAGCAATTCAGTTTTGCTAAAATTAGGGTAAACAGAAATATCAAGAAGCCCATCTGCCAACGACGCATCCGGAGCCACCAGAAAATTGTCTCCAAACATAGGAGTATTTGAGACGACAACCAGCATCGTTTTTACCTCGATTTTGCTTTCATCATCTAAAGTTAAGTAGACCTTTGGATCAGGTTGGTGATTGATCAGCGTCAGAGCAATGTCTTTTAGATTGGATAATTTCCCGTCTACCAGTTTATTAGCTTTGGGATAAAGGGCTGCTACGAGCCCAATCGCGGTCAACTCAAAAAAATAAAGTTTTTTCCGATTCTTTACTTTTACCTTGCCCACGTCCAGCTTGCGCGTATTCTTGGATGCAATCAAATTGCAGGCTTCCTCCAAGGATTCAGGAATCCCCAAACTCTTTGCCATATTATTTTTGCTTCCTGTGGGGATGATGCCCAGGCGCGCCTTGCTTCCAACCAGCCCTCGCAAAACCGCTTCAAGTGTGCCATCGCCACCCAGGGCGATCACGATCTTATAACCATCCTTTACTGCCTGTTTGGCAAGCGGGGTCGCCTCTTCTTTTGGTTTTGCCAGAGCGACATCCACTTTTATATTATTTTGCAACAAATAGCGAGTTGCCATTTCTAGATTTCTGGCCGTCTCCTCAGGTTTCCCGGCACCAGGATTAGCGATCAATTTAGCATAAATAAGCTTATCTTTTTTCGACATTTTGTAATTCTTCTTTCTTAATAAAAATTCTTTCGATTACGGTATATACCAACCCAGCCCAGGCAATGCCCAGAGCATAGCCAGCTAATATGTCAGTCAGATAATGACCGCCTTGGAATACCCGGCTAAAGCCATCAAAAAGCACGATCAATAATGCAACGATACTAACCGTCCATTTCCAGAAACGGGAAGGCATTTTGGGAACCA
>DASWEH010000571.1:0-3892 GCA_036394895.1 Anaerolineales bacterium | reverse complement strand
GACTCAAGCCCAGGCGTCTCTTCTCACAGTTGATACATTTAAGCTAGTCGTACTTGTCAGTATCATCCCCGGCGTGTTGGGAGTCTTGGTTTTGGCGTTGGGTGCGGCTGAAGTAACAGGGACGGGCACGGGCGCGGAAGTGAAACGCTTATCCCTCAAGGAAATGGACCCGCGCTTCCGGTACTTTTTATTTGTCCTCATTCTGTTCACGCTTGGCAATTCCTCCGATGCGTTCATTTTATTGCGCGGACAGGAACGCGGCTTGAGCATCCTGCAGGTGATGGGCATGTCCTTGACGTTCAACGCCATCTATACGGTGTTCGCCGGTCCGCTCGGCGCCTGGTCAGACAGGGTGGGACGGCGCAGGCTGATGCTGGGCGGGTGGCTGGGGTATGGACTGGTGTATCTGGGATTTGCGTTTTCGCGGAGCGGCTGGCAGGTCTGGGCGCTGTTCGGGCTGTACGGCTTGTATTACGCCGCCACAGAAGGCGCGGCGCGAGCCCTGGTCGCGGACCTGGTGCCAAGTGCCCAGCGCGGCGGAGCCTATGGACTCTATAATGCCGCGATTGGTATTACAGTATTGCCCGCTTCACTGATCGCAGGTTTACTCTGGCAAGGCATCGGCACATGGACAGGATTCGGTCCGAGCGCGCCGTTCTTCTTCGGGGCGTCGATGGCGTTAATGGCTGGATTATTGTTTGCGAGGCTTGTAAGATGAGCTCTTTGCCTTTGCGTAGCACCTGGGTGGTGGAAGCCATGAGGAGATATTAGAAAGGAGAAAAGGACATGATTGCACGAGTTTGGAGAGGCTGGACAAGCGCTGAAAATGCAGACGCTTACGAGAAATTATTGCGAGAAGTTGTTTATCCTGGGCTTCAGAAAATCAATGGCTATCATGGCGGCTACATTTTCCGGAGGAGCCAGGATGGCCAGGATGAAACTGAATTCGTCACAGTGAACTTGTTTGAATCATTGGATGCAGTCAAGGCATTTGCAGGTCCTGACTATGATGTACCCGTGTTCGAACCAGAAGCGCGACGTCTGCTGTCCAAGGTTGAGCCAATCGCACGCCATTATGATGTAAAAAAAGCTCTTTAGCCTTCTTCGGTGCGTCATGGTGTTGAACGGTGAGGAGTATTGAAACGGTAAAACAATTTAACTGCTTGACCTGGAACGGATGTTCTAATATAATTTTCATATGGCTACTCCGCGCAAGAAAAAATCTTCACGGGTAGGCCCACAGCAGACAAACCGATACTTTCACGTCCTGGTTTCCCCCTTACGCCTTGTGAATCGAAGAAACCCAGCCGCCCAGGAGGATCATACTTCAAAGACCCGATCTGGGAATGCTAGTGGCCGCCGATCCACGGATAAAGATTCGTTTGAACTCTATGACCGCTGGCTGGCTCTCTCGCCGCGCGAGCGCCAGGTCACGTATTTCACCTGCATGGGATATAAGAACGAACAGATCGCGTTTCAGATGGGCGTTTCTGTGGGAACGGTTAAATCCTATCTTCAGCATGTTTTTTTGAAAATTGGCGTTCAAAGTAAAACCGAGTTGCGCTTGAAATTTTATAATTTTGATTTCGAGCGGAATCCTCCCTAGTAGCAGTTCAACAGTTTATTCAACTCCCATATCTGCTACTACCGCGTGGCTACCTCCCAATGGATGCTTTCCAAAGGGAGTTTTTATTTTTGTCGATATAGCCTATTCTGTGAGAATGAATGAATTAATAAAACTTGCCATTGATATTACCCGGAAACGTGGACTTACTTTGATCCTTACTCAGGATCGAGCACGCGAAAGCAAGACCCACCTCATTGCTAATTTGATTCTGAATGGCCCGCTTTTTGTCGTCTCGGGAGATGAGTGGCTGCCTTCCTTCATTCTGCCGCGCATCCTGCGCGGGTATACCACTGACATTAAAGCGATCACTAGCCGCTTGCGTATCGTGCGGGCTTCCACATGCTACCGGTTATTTGACTCGCTGGCAGCCTCTGACTCAAAAGGGGAACCTATTCTCATTATGGATTTCCTGCATACCTTTTATGATGAAGATATTCTTTTACGCACCCGTCTTTTTAAACTCAGAGAGTGTTGCCGCGAACTTATGCGCCTGGCTTTCTACCGTCCTGTGATTGTCATGACCCAGCAGAGGGAAGCGGAGGAATACGAGAAGTTTATCCCTGCCCTTTCTCCTTTTGCAGAAAAAACGCTTACGCTTGAAACTGAAATTGAACAAGTCAAACAACCTGCTCTTTTCTAACATCTATGGGCCGTACTCTTCCTTCCACTACACAGGCCGCCTTCGACCTGATTGCAGAGTTAAGGCCGTTCTATGAAACACTCCGCCGCACTGACCAGCTCATCCTGGATAAATTCTTCGAAGCCATCTTGCAACACCGCACCGCCCTCAGCAATGCAGCAAATTTACTGCCCATGGAAGTAATGCCCTTTGTCATTTTGTTGGAGGAACACAAGAGGAATAGCCAGGTTTATAACGAGCTCTATGTTTTGATCGAGGCAATCGAGCACAAAATTAAACCATTGCTGCCTCCCACAGATATCGAGCCATGAAGGAGTATACTGGCTGGCTGTTTGACCTTTATGCTCAAAAAGAGGGGATTGTTTTGTGGCTGGTGGGGGAAGATAAAAAACCACATTCCTTCACGCAACGATTTCCAATATCATTTTATGTGGGTGGTCCCTTTCATTGTCTGCGCCAGGTATGGAAATTCCTAAAAGACAAACCTGTAAACTTGTCGCGCACGCAACGGGATGACCTGCACGAAGGAACCCAGGATGTGCTGGAGGTCAGCGTTCTTCAACCTGCCTCGTTCAATGAACTGTTCAAGGAAGTCAATCACCGTTTCCCTGATCTGCTTTATTACGATGTAGATCTTCCGCTCATTCTGCGCTATGCCGCTGCGTACAGAGTCTTTCCGCTTGGGCGCTGCAGTGTGGAAGTGAAACAAGGTTGGAAGATTTCAAAGATCACGCCTCTAGATACGCCCTGGAAACTTGACCCCAAATTACCTGACCTGCGTGTATTGCAGATCCGGCCAGATGTGAATCCTTCGCATGCCGCACCAGCATTCCTATCTGTTCATTTCGCTCGCTTCAAATATCGACTACCCCTCGATGACCCTCGCGAGCTTTTATTCTCCCTGAATGGCATTCTCCGTCAGTTCGATCCGGATGTCATCCTCACCAGTTACGGGGATACATGGATATTTTCCTATCTCGAAGGGATTTCGAAGGAGACACGCATTCCCTTTAATCCCAACCGCGATCTTGCGCGGGCGATTCACAGAAAAAAAGAAATCAGTTTCGTCAATTATGGGCAGGCGCATTATCGCGGTGAGCAGGTGCACCTCTTTGGGCGCTGGCACATCGACGATCAGAACTGCATGACCTTCGGGGATTACGGTTTGATGGGCGCCATCGAACAGGCGCGTGTGACCAGCTTGCCCGTTCAGGAGATCGCCAGGCGTTCTCCGGGTGCAGGCATCGCCGCCATGCAAAATTTGACCGCGCTGCGACGCGGCGTTCTGGTCCCCTACCAGCAACAAAAAGGGGAACTCCCGAAAACCTATAACCAGCTAGTCACCTCTGACCGTGGCGGATCGGTCTTCGAACCTCTCCCGGATGTTTTTCCCAACGTCGCCATCCTCGATTTTATGTCCATGTATCCCTCCATCATTGTGGAATATAACATTTCGCCTGAGACGGTCGGTGTGGAGGCAGGGGATGCCTTTTCCATCCCGGAAATGGGCATCAAAATTGGTCCACAAGAGGGACTTGTCCCTGCAGCGCTGCGACCGATGGTGGAGAAACGAGTGGAGATCCGGCGGCGCTTGAAAACGATGGATAAAAATGATCCTCGTTATG
>DASWEH010000570.1:0-8953 GCA_036394895.1 Anaerolineales bacterium | reverse complement strand
TTATCGCGAGCAAGCAAGAGTACAATCAACGCGACGCACATCCTTTCGAGTGGCAATGGTCCTGGCGCAATTTCCTCTATTGGCTCAACAACACTCCTGGATTAATTCGTTGCAAAACTTAGCCAACAAACCACTAGTGACTTGCGAAGAGATAGATAATCCTTGACAGCATTGATTGCCCTCGTTGAGAATCGTACAATGGCTTGTTTGTTACCTCGCCCTTTAAGTATCGCCCGACTCATGTCCCAATCGATGTCGCCGCATCGGAGTTTGCATATTTCTTCGACTCGCAGGCCCGTGTCAGCGAGTGTCAGAATCAAAGCTCGATCACGCATATTGCGCAGCTCTAGGTTTAGGTTGTCTAATTCGTTGCCATCTGCTGTAGAGACATTTTGCAGATTACTCATAAACTGAATCAAATATTCAATATCCTCCTCAGGATACTGTAAAGCTTGGCGCTTAAATCGGTGAGTGCGCTGCCGTATAACCATTCGAACACGTGAAAGATTGACTGCGGTTAGGTTCTCGGCATCTAAAAACTTGAAAAAGCTTTTTATCACCTGCAAATATAAGCTTTCAGTTGCCGGTGAGAGATCCTTCATATAGTCAACAAAATGTACAATGGAATTCTCTGTTAGCCCTGTAACAGGGAAGTTTGATGAGTCAATTTGCTGGGTTGCAAGCATGTTGGAAAAGGTTTCAAGAGCCTTTCGGTACGCCTGGAGGGTATTTGCGCTACGGGGGAGCTTGAGCGATTCCAAAAACATTGTCTTTGCTTGAGCAATCGTAATGTTGGACATGTCATTGATCCTCTACGTTTATCCAAACAAATCCTTATAAATTGTGTCTAATTTTTTTGTGGTTAATGGATCTTCATGATGCCCACCACCATGCATAACATTATACAAAGGCTCAAATTTGACTATCATATAAGGTTCTATTGATTCAATTTCAATTTTATTAATATCTTTTCCTGAAAATTCAGCCTCGCAAGCTTTTAGACAGTCTTCTGTGGTCCATAACTCGATAATCCAATCCCAAGAACTTGGAAAACGTCGTTTTATTACTTCGCCGATGTAACTTTTTCCATATATTTTTCCATCGGTGTTAGTATCCATATGACTTTGGCCACCTCCAAACCATCTATGCCAAATCGAATCTCTTGAAATTCCAATGTACATTATTTTCTCGTTATTATCTTTAACAATATATAATTCATATCCATCATCAGCAAATTGACCCTTGTAAAACTCTGAAAACTTTAATGACTTCATTTTTACCTCTTATTGAAGATTTCATCATAAGCCGCGTCTGCCTCACTACCAAAGTGTGCATAGCGATTTGTCGTGGAAATGCTCTCATGGCGGGCGAGTTCTTGTGAAAGTTTTAGGTTTCCTTTCGCAAGGTAAGTCATCGTAACAAAATAATGCCGGAAATCATGAATGCGAACCAGATGCGGATCTACGTTGGCTTCTGTCATACGTTCTTTGATTGCTTTCCACATTCCACCAGAGGTGATTGGTCTGATTTTCTTGCTTGCCCTAATATCATGTCGGGCAAATAGGGGGTGTGAGGCAAGGGGTATACGTGAGTTTGGGTCTATATGCGCTCTTGCGTATAGATAATCTTTGAGTGCTTGTATAGATCGGTTTGAAAATCGCACCATAGCCTGTTTATCACCTTTACCAATAATAATTGCATGTTGTTCCAGCCAGTCAATATCGCCGCGCTTGAGTGAGCAGGCTTCGGATATTCGTAATCCCGTATCCACAAGCGTCAATACGAATGCTCGATCTCGTAAAGCCTCCAGATTTTTACTGAGCGAAGTTGAAATAGTTCCATTCAGTGACTCGCAATAAGCAATGATTTTCTCCACGGCTTCACGGTTGAAATTGACAATACGTCTTCCGGGCTTACGTGTATAGTGCTGCGTGGCTTCCTGCAATTCAGCCCAATTTCCAGCCTTGCAAAAGGCGTAATATTTTAGAACCGCGGTTCTATAAACTCGTTGTGTGGAAGGGGACTTTTGCTTAAGCGAAATCAAAAACTTCACATACGTCTCTGTGTTCAGTTGTGCATCTTCACCGACAGTCTTTACAAACTGAGATAGACCGTTTCGATATGCGAAAATGGTCTTGGGCGATCGATCCAGAGTATCTAAAAAGTGATTAATTTCGTTTTTCATATCATTCCATCTAATAGAAATTATATCGAATGATAAGTAGAATGTCAATCCCTAATGTATTTTTGGAAGACGACCGCCCTATTTTCCTATTTTCAGAGATGACAGCAGAATAGAGTGCATAAATTTGAGAATAACCCTTTTACAAAGGTAAGCTCACGAATGCCGTTTTAGCATTTTTACTTATCCTTCAGACCTTCTTCTAACCCCCCTCCCCCACTCTGTAACAATGACATTTCAGTGCAGGAAATCCTGTTACTTATTACTTATAACTTCGTCATGAAATTGCAATAATACATTGAAGTCATCAGGGAGTTTGCAATGCGCAAAGTTGATCGTGGTGATTCTACCTATTTTTCTCCACTGCGTTTTCTGATCATTACCATCGGGGGAATATTTGTGGCTGAAGTGGTTGCCATGGTTGTGCTGATCCCCTTCAGAGCTTGGCCATACTATCTTCAAACATTGTTGGACGCTTCCATCATGATCTTGTTGATTTTCCCTGTGATTTATTACTTTTCATTAAGGCCACTCATCCTCCAAATTGAAAAGCGAAAACAGGCTGAAAAGAGCCTACACAGAGCTTACGATGAGATGGAACTGCGTGTGCAAGAGCGCACCGAAGAGTTAAGGATAGTAAATTCCAACCTGGAAGAGGAAATTAATGTACGAAGACAAGCAGAGAATGCCCTGCGACAGAGCGAGCAACGACTTCGTCGTGCGCAGGAGATTGCCCATCTTGGCAGCTGGGAGCTCGATCTCCTCGCTGACCAGTTGACTTGGTCGGATGAGGTTTATCGCATCTTTGGGCTGCAGCCACAGAAATTTGGCGCGACCTACGAAGCCTTTCTCGAAGCTGTACACCCCGACGATCGGCTTGCGGTCGATGAAGCCTATTCAGGGTCTATTCGCGAGGGTCGAGACACGTACGAAATCGAGCACCGCAGTGTCCGGCGGCCGAGCGGAGAAGTGCGCATCGTTCATGAAAAGTGTGAACACTTTCGGGATGAGAATGGTCAGATCGTCCGTTCTGTTGGAATGGTTCACGATATCACTGAACGTAAATGGGCTGAAGAGGCATTGCGCATGGCGCGAGATGAATTGGAGCTGCGCGTCCGGGAGCGAACCGAAGAGTTAGCGGCTACGAACAAAGAGTTGGTAAAGGAAATTGCCGAGCGCCAAGAGATTGAACGGCAACTCCGAATCCAAACGACTGCGATGGAGACGGCCGCCAACGGCATCATTATTACCGATTGCCAAGGGATCATCGAATGGACAAATCCTGCATTGACTCAGATAAGTGGTTATGAAGCTCATGAACTGATCGGTCAAGGCATGCGACTATTCCAATCAGGGAAACATCATGCAGATTTTTATGGACAACTGTGGGAAACCATTCTCGCAGGCAACGTGTGGCGTGGAGAGATAACCAATCGACGCAAAGATGGCAACCTTTATATTGAGGAACAGACGATTACCCCCGTACGAAATGGAAATGGTCAAATCTCACATTTCATTGCAATCAAACAGGATGTGACGGAGCGCAAGTTAATGTACGCCCAGTTGGAAGAATCTAACCGGGAGCTAATCTCACTTTCTATGTTGGAACGCCAGCAACGAAAAGTGGCTGAAATCCTGAGTCGGGCCAGCATTGCACTTTCGCAGACTCTAGATATTCAACACGTGATGGAAACAATCCTTGATTACATCCAATTGGTTTTGCCAGCGGATGCCGCGTTCCTCATCCTCAGTGAAGGTAATGACCAGTTTAGAGTACGAGGCGCTCGATCCAGCCAAGAACAAAGTCTCGTAATGACGCTGCTGAACCAATCCATCGATTTGTTGAACCAGCCAGTTGTCAAACCCTTTTTTGAAAAACAGACAAGTACTCTGATTCGAGATTCCCATGAATTGGAAATGTGGGCTCCGCCCGCAGAACTGGCAGCCATGCATAGCTGGTTGTGGATTCCGCTTGTTTCAACTGGGAAAATCTTGGGTATGGTTGTCGCCACCAATTTGCAGGCAGATTTTTTCAGGGAAGATCAGGTGGAACTGGCGGAGGCAGTTGTCAGTCAGGCGACGGTAGCATTACAGAATGCTTGGTTATTCGAACAAGTGCGCACAGGTCGACAGCGACTCCAACTGCTTTCGCGCCACCTCGTGGAAATCCAAGAAAATGAACGAAAGTATATCGCGCGTGAACTCCATGATGAAACCAGCCAGGCACTCACCTCCCTGAAGTTGGGCCTGCATGTGATTGAGCAGACTGCAGATGGCGACCCAACCATTGGCGGACAAGTAGCAAACCTGAAGATCTTGGCTGATGAGATTTTGGAAAGCCTTCATCGTCTTGCAATGAATTTGCGACCAGCCAGTCTCGACCACTTGGGATTGGTTGAGGCGCTCACAAGTCTGGTTCAGAGCACAGGGGAACGCTCCGGAGTTGCCGCACGATTCAAATGTTTGGGGTTTGATCAAAGAAATCGACTCACGGAAGATATTGAATCGTCAATTTATCGTATTGTCCAGGAATCGTTGACGAACATCGTCCGACATGCCAAAGCCACGTGCGCAGATGTGATCCTTGAATGGCAGGACGACCAGATCATGATCATTGTAGAAGATGATGGAATCGGTATTGATTTGGATTCTGTTCGCGCTGCGGGTCATCTTGGCTTGGTGGGTATGCAGGAAAGAACTGAAATGCTGCAAGGAAGATTGCTCATCGATAGTAACCCAAACACAGGAACAACACTGGTAGTGGAGATACCCTATGCCCATTAAAATCCTTATTGCAGACGACCATGGTGTCATTCGTGCGGGCTTGCGCGCCTTGCTCTCCGGGCTTCCGGAACTAGAAGTCGTTGGCGAAGCCGTAGATGGCCGCGATACGCTCAGGAAGGCAATGGAACTAAAACCCAGTATTGTGATCATGGATCTCAGCATGCCGGAAATGGGCGGCGTGGAAACCACCCGCCAACTTTCGCAAATTACGCCTGATATCCGGGTATTGATCCTGACTGTTCATGAGGATGAGAGTCTGCTGAAGGAAGTGATCCGTGCGGGCGCGGCTGGCTATATTATCAAACGGGCCGTGGAAGATGAACTGATTCATGCTATTCGAGTCGTCGCCAGAGGTGATATGTATGTTCATCCCTCGATGACCCGCGCTTTGTTCAGCGCCCCGCCCGCTTCAAAGGAATCCGAGGCAACGGAGGTCGAAACCCTCACAGCCCGCGAAATTGAAGTCCTTCGCCTTCTGGTAAAAGGATATACCAACCGGCAGATTGCGGAACAACTTAGTATTAGTCCTCGAACCGCCGAAGGTCATCGCGCAAACCTCTCGGGCAAACTCGGCCTGCACAGCCGGGTGGAATTGGTGGAATACGCCCAGCAACACGGTTTGCTGAAGCATAATCACCAAGAAAATAATTAACCGCGTGTAAAGACGAAAGAGCGCGTATAAAGTACGCGCTCTTTTTTGTTTTCTCTAGGTGGAAATTCCTCAGCGGCCCGTACTAATTCCCCTTCGATAGGCTCAAAAAAACAGCTATTTAATGCGCTTATCTTTTTTCTTCATAATCGTTAAGCTGGAGATGAATCAACAGAGGATTTCCAACCATGTTGCCACCCATCCCAGAGAACACGATACGTGCAGCCCGAGCTTCCTACGGCAAAGGGCATGTTTATCTCCGTTTGGGCGATCGCGTAAACGATCTCCTCTCAAGCATTAATTCAGATTTACTGGCTATCCAGTCAGATGGATATTTTGGGACACTGCTGGCTGCGCTAACCATTGTTCAATATGTGGAAGGCTTAACCGATACCGAATTGACTGAATCGCTACATGGTCGCCTCGATCTTCGCTATGCTCTGCACCTGCCCAGTCCGGGTCCAAGATTCGATCCTTTTACTCTCTGTGCTTTTCGTCAGAAAGTGTTGAAAGATCAAAAATATCATCTGCTGTTCGAAGAAATATTCAAGGTTTTGTATCCTGAGCTCGGAGCAGATGAACTCAGGAGTAATCCGGCTGTTTGCACGGTAATCAACTCCATTTGTGTGAATACCATGCGTGGCTTTGTGGTGGAAGCCATGTTTCACGCAATTGAAGCCCTCTCTGCTAATCATTTCAACTGGTTAAGACAGGTTGCCCTTCCCCATTGGTATGAACGGTACAGCCATTCATTGTTAGTGCTCGACTCAGGTCTTTCGATCAGGCAAAAGGAATACACGATAGATGACCTCCGGATCGATATTCAGTATCTGCTCCAGGCGGTTGATCAATCGAATTCCCAGAAAATCAATGAAATTCCAGAGGTAAAGACCCTGAGACACGTGTGGAGCAAATTATTACATTACAAACCTGAGGATCAGTGCGCTTATTGTTTTAACAATTCTTTTGAAAGGAGGTCAACATTCCATTCAACAAATGAAAACTCATCACAGGCACGATAAAGAAGTGAGTCCAAGATAAACCTTTTTTAATTGTGATCGCACTCTTTTTGACATCGAATACATGCAGAAAATTTCAAAGGAGCAAATCATGTTCAATCGTAAGTTTCTAAATATGCTCGTCTCATTGATGGTGCTCACCCCCCTGGTCTTTGGGGGCAGCATCAATGCCGCGGCTAAGCCGATAGGACCCACGGACGAGTCGAAGGTACCGCACTACTTCGGACCTTACCCGAACTGGGCCAACAGCCCGTTAACGCTGCCCAACGCCACAGTGGAGATCCAAGGCAATGGTACTGGCGCGACAGCTGTAGCCCAGGTCCATCCGGTGACGCAAGGTATCGCCTCGATCCAGGTCACTTCGCCTGGCAGCGGTTATACCGCAGCCAATGTGGTCATCCAAGGCGGGAATGGCGATGCTAGTGCGACAGCCACAATCAGCAGTTCAGGCGTCGTCACTTCCGTCAACGTGGACGCGCAAGGAGGGGGATACACATCGCCCCAGGTAAGCTTCTCGGGCGGCGGCGGCACTGGAACGCTAGTAAGTGTCGGTAATACGTTGATAGAACGGCAACATGCTACTGATTACGCGACAGCTCCTGGTACCCTTGGACCTGTATTGGTTGTTGTTCCAACCACTATGCCAGCTAACGGCCTGGTCAAGGAGATTCAGTACTTCAATCAGGCAACGACAGGGGCAAGCCCCACGCCGTCTGCTGGAAACCTGTTCCATGCCTACGTTTTGCACCCCACCGGCAACCCAAATGAGTACTCGGTCTTGTGGGATAGCGGCGAACAGACCGTCCTGACCACTGCTGACCCCATTGGCGTGGTCGAGACCATTCCGGTGCCCGATGTCGCAGTGACAACCGGCGATACGATCGCCTTCTACGGCGAGGGAATTCCCGTTGATGATCTCGGAACAGGTGCAGATATCCTTAGCTACCCTGCCCCAAGTGCACCTATGGAGGGCGGCCTAATTACGCTTGGTGGAGTCGACTACCCAATCTTCAGCCAGACTCGCACCTACTCCTTTGGAGCGAAAGTACTTGACCTGAGCGCGGTGCCCCCGGTGGTAAATGCCACGGGAACCGCCTATAGCGGCGTCGATGCGGTCACGGTCATCGACGGTGGGAGCGGCTACACCATGCCGACGGTCGAATTCGACCTGCCAGATGCTCCGGATGGCGTGACAGCCAAAGCGTACGCCGAGATGGATGCTAGCGGCACCATCACTGCGGTGGTCGTGAACGACTCCGGCTCGGGGTATTTAACAGCACCGGGCGTCGCCATCCACAACGGTACGCTGTATGACCCGATCCCGGGTGCGAACCTGGCCACCGTATCGGCCACGCTCAAGGTGACCTCCGTTACCATGGACACGTTCGGTTCCGGCTATGTTTCCGCCCCGACTGTAACATTCAATGACCAGACTGGCATCGGTATTGGCGCGTCTGGCACTGCCTTTGTGGACGTTGGCGCAGTGACTGGCATCACGGTCACCAATCCCGGCTCAGGCTACATGACTGTTGGGATGCGCAAGTTCATTGATGATTTGCCAGGGTTATGCGACCCAGCGGGTGCCGCGGCACCCGCGTGCCCAGCATCTGGAAAGTACATCCCGCTCGCGGTCCCGGAAGCCAAAACCTATAACGGCATCCAGGCCGACGAGTATGTGATTGGCCTGGTTCAATACCGAACCTCGTTCTCATCCGACCTGCCGCCTACCCTTGTGCGCGGCTATGTACAGATAGACACGGGAAGCATCCCGGGTAGTCAGCATGTCCAACTCCAAAACGAACTGCTCAACGGCACGTTTGTCGACACCGGCTACTTCGGCGTGACACCACCGCAGTACCTCGGACCGATCATCGCGGCCACCAAGAACAAGCCAGTACGCATCGTCTTCCGCAACCTGCTGCCGACTGGCTCCGATGGCGACCTGTTCCTACCCACCGATTCCTCGCTGATGGGCTCGGGCATGGGACCAATGGCGATGGCTGACCCGGTGGACCAGAGCAGCGTTATGGACGATATACGCAACCCCATGTGCAGCGAGTACCCGAAGGGCGACGGCTGCTTCAAAGACAACCGGGCCACCCTGCATCTGCACGGCGGCATCTCGCCGTGGATCTCAGATGGCACCGCACACCAGTGGATTACGCCAACGGGCGAGAATACTGCTTGGCCTCAAGGTGTCAGTGTATCGAATGTGCCCGATATGGGCGTTGCTGGATGCGATGCTGCTGATGACGGCTGCATGACGTTCTTCTACACGAACCAACAGAGTGCCAGACTGTTGTTCTACCATGACCATGC
>DASWEH010000569.1:0-6709 GCA_036394895.1 Anaerolineales bacterium | reverse complement strand
GCAAGCCCTGGATTTCAAAGGACATGCCTTCTTCTTTGTTACCATCGCCATCATAATCCCAGGCAGAGGCTTGAGGTTCACGAATGTTCTGCAAACCACCTTCAGCCAAAACTCCATCACCATGGCATGCAGCGCATTGTTCGACGTTCACCTTGAGAGAGTGAGGATCGTGGCAGCCAATGCAGGTGTCATATCCATCTACATGCATATGTTTGGCATCATAAATCTTGCCTTCATATTCATATCCGCCTTTGACCTGTGTACCATATAGGGTCGCGGCAGCGGCATAGTAATGGATATTGCGGAAACCGAATGTGACGTCATTACCCTTGTCATCTTTGATGGGGGCAACAACAGTATCCGGATCTTCAACTTTGAAACGCGTGATCTGGGCATCCACCGAGGCCTTGGATTCGCGTCCCTGGTGGCAGACGAGACAACGTGATGCATCGCCAAACCCTGTAACAACATAGGGAACCGGGTTGCCATCTTTGTCGAGTTCAAAACCAGGGAAGGCAACGCTGTTCAGATTGCTGGCGACCGGGTTATGACAGGTTATGCATTGAATCCCCTGCGCCTCTTTGGCAGGAACTGGGGCATCTACAACATCTGGTGCAGAACCGTCAGCGCCCAGGAAATCCTGATAGCCAGCACTGGTGTGGCATCTGGCACAAGCCACAGGAACGCCATCAGGATTCTCAGTAGCATCATCCCAATGACGGAAGGGCTCTGTATCAACGGCGTTATGGGCAGAGCCTTCCCATGCCGTCAGATTGGGCACTTCCACGGGGGGCGGCGTGGGGGCAGGAGGTTCTGTAGGAGCAGCTGTTGCTGTTGGTGGTTCGGGCGCCCCACCGCATGCAACCAGAATGACTGCGAGCAACAGGACGATTCCGAGCAGCACCAAACTTTTTTTCATTGACATTTGCGATATTCTCCTTTCAATGAGTGTTGGAACGAGGGGCTTTTATGTACTCTGATAGAAGGCACCTCCTTATAAGTATTAAAGTTTTATAGGGACTTTTAATCTCCCCTTTATGTTAATCTAAATTAATCTACGTGCTAATAACATATGTCATCCCCCGATAGGATAAATGTAATCGGTTATGCAAGAATGGTCTTAATTAGTAACATTATATAACAACTATTAAAAAATACATTAAAACGTGGGGTAAATATCCCATTTAGAGTATGAAACAAGTGGAAATACATGGGGTAAAAAGCAGCCTAAAACCCATAAAACAAGTTGATGAATAGGCTGATTCGCCAATCCAAAGATTGGATGTATGCCGAATTCCCTTTCTCAGCGTTTTCTCATAAACTGGATATAGATCAGGCTGAAAACCTGAGAAAGGAAAATGCTATGAGCACAATCGTACTTGCCACTCTGTTATTGATCCGGCTCATCCTTCCATTCAGCATATTGCTCGCATTCGGCGAGTGGATACGCCGACGCGAAGCAAATTATTGGCTCCACAGGTGAGGTTTTATGGAAACCCTAACGTCTTTCCTGGCTGTCATTGCAGGTCTGCTCCTGCGGCTGGCACTTCCAATCCTTGGAACTGTCATACTCATTTACTTCCTGCGCAAACTGGATGCCCACTGGCAGGAAGAGGCCCAACTTGTACCAATATCCATTCAAAAAGTTGAATGCTGGAAGATCAAAGGCTGTTCGCCTGAACAGCAGAAGGATTGTGTTGCCGCAGCCTCCTCTTTGCCCTGTTGGCAGGTTTATCGACTTCCCAATGGCTATTTGCGTGAACAATGCATCTCTTGCGAAGTTTTCATGGATGCTCCCACGCCGACTCTAAAAATTGAAACCAGGAGAATGTAGAACATGAATTCTCGAATAGAACGTTTGTTGATTGCCTTGATGTTTGCCCTGTTTGCCGCCGGCGTGACTTTGGTGATTGCCAGCGCGCAGGGCGAAGTTCCACCCACCGGACAAACATCAACTGATTGTGTTGTCTGCCACACTGAATTTCAGATGACATGGGAAAATGGCGCACATGGAAAAGCGGGTAGTGATCCCATATTCGTTGAAGAATGGACCAAGCAAGGCAAGCCAGGTCCCTGTTTAGTTTGCCATACCACAGGGTTTGATCCGGCAACCGCCACTTACAAAGCCGATGGTGTGACATGTGAGGCTTGCCACGGTCCAGCACCGGCAGATCACCCGAAAACTCCCATGCCCGTCGATCGCTCTCCTGACCTGTGTGGGCGCTGCCACAGCGATACACGTTTTGGCTGGCAGGATTGGAAAGTGAGCACACATTATCAACGCGGGATGGATTGTGCCACCTGTCATGACCCGCATAGTGCCTCGCTGAAAAAAGTTGCTGGACCTCGTGGCGAAGTTGCAACCACTGATGAAGTTTCAGAGTTGTGCATTACCTGTCATAAAGAATCGAGCATGAAATTTTCATACACGTCGCATGCCCAAAAAGGTGTTTCGTGTGTCGAATGTCACGTGAAACATGCGGAAAATTCTGATAAGACTGCCCATACAGTTCCTGATCACTCCTTCAAAGCCAGTCTGGATTCGTGCAATACATGCCACGCCCAACAAATGCACAGCCCCACGGAAGCTAAAACTCCAGAAGGGATAACCTTGCCTGTCACTGTGCAGCCAGCAGAGGAAATAAAACCCATCGCAGCCACTCCGGAACCTGATCCCGTTAGCCCCATGGGATTCTCAGCGATGGCTGGTTTTATCGGTCTTGCGGGAGGTATGGTGCTGGCTCCCTGGCTGGAACGTTGGTATCACCGCACTGTAAAACATAACCGTGAGGAAGACCATGAGTCAGAAAACTCTTAATCGACGCGAATTCCTCAAGCTAACTGCTGTTGGTGTCGCAGTGGCTGCAGGAACCCGCGCTGTCACTTCAACAAAAGCCTCCAGCAGTGCACCCAAAGGCAAGCATCAATGGGCAATGGTCATTGACCAGTCCAAATGCGTTGGGTGCGGTTACTGCACTTTGGCTTGCCAGGCACATAATGCCGTCAATCCGGATATTCAATGGAATAAAGTGAATGAAGTGGACATGGTTGCCGATAAGCATGTATTTCTTCCACGTCCCTGTATGCACTGTGAGAAAGCCCCCTGTGTGGAAGTCTGTCCGGTGGAAGCCTCCTACTATCGTGATGATGGCATCGTGATGATGGATTATGAACGCTGCATCGGCTGCCGGTATTGTCAGATCGCATGTCCGTATGAGGCGCGCTCTTTCAATTGGGAGAAGTTCACAGGCGAAAATCCTGCTGTGCCCGAATGGGGTACTCCCGAAGTGGAACGACGACCACGCGGCGTTCCCGAAAAATGCTCCTTCTGCTACCAGCGCATTGACCGCGGTCTCGCACTTGGACTCAAGCCCGGTGTGGATGCTGATGCCTCACCGGCTTGTGTGGTCGTTTGCCCAACAGGCGCACGCCTATTCGGCGACCTGAACGATCCTGAATCAAACGTCAGTAAGGCATTGCACGAGAACCCATCTTACCGCTTGCGCGAAAATCTGGGCACTGGACCACGCGTCTATTACCTGCCAGCCGTCGCTAAGAAAGAGGCGTAACTATGTTGAAAAAACGAATTACTCCCTGGACTGCATGGCTCTCTTTTCTGGGCATCATCCTGCTGGGTGGTCTAGCCGCAGGGGTCATGGTCTTCTGGAAAGGATTAGGGATCACGAATCTTACCGATCGTGTGCCCTGAGGTCTATGGATCACAATCGATCTTTCCTCTATCGCTTTGGGCGCGGGGGCGTTCAGTTTGTGCGCGGGTGTGTACCTATTCGGTTTGAAGCGTTATCAGCCAATCGCACGGACCGCGACCTTCGTTGGTTTGATCGGCTATACCATGGCAACGCTGGCGCTCATCCTTGATATTGGCAAGCCTGAACGCTTCTGGCATTCGATGGTCTACTGGAATACACATTCCCTGCTTTGGGAAGTGACCATGTGTGTCATTCTGTATTTGACTGTGCTTCTCTTTGAGAGCATGCCAATCCTTGCCAATCTGGAATGGCTTCGCAAACACTTCCCGAAAATTGCTTCCATAATGGAACGTGTGCATCATTACGCGCCAATCCTTGCGATCATCGGATTGGGACTTTCAAGTTTGCACCAGTCCTCGCTGGGCGCGACCTATGGCGTGATCAAAGCGCGACCGTTCTGGTTCAAGCCTGAGATGTCGGTGTTGTTCATGTTCTCGGCTATCGTCGGTGGGATCTCACTGACGCTGTTCGCGACAATGCTCTCGTCCCGTTTGACAAACAAGGCAAAGACCAATGATGTATTGATCGAACGTGTTGCTCAATTTGTTGGCTACCTCCTAATCGGTTATTTCTACTTCCGAGCCTGGGACGCGCTCTCCACAACCTATACGTACGACCCGGGTCGTAACGAAGGCTTGCATTTCCTGACAAAAGGTCCATTTGCTTTCAATTTCTGGATTGTTGAAATGCTATTGGGAATGATCGTGCCGATGATCTTATTGCTCTACAAGCCAACCCGCATAAATCGCTTCTGGCGTATGGTTGCGCTATTGCTGGTCGCAGCGGGTGTAGTTGTCTTCCGATGGGACACAAATATCACGGGGCAGTTGGTTCTTATATCGTATATTCCCGGTGCCGCGATCACTTACACGAGCTACCGCCCCTCCTTGATCGAGATTTTGACGGGTACCGCAATCATCGCGTATGGACTCACTGCCTTCTCACTCGGCGTGAAATACTTAAGAGTTGTTGATCACTCGCTGGTGGAAACAGAACATGAGACGGTCAAGGTAGAAGCAACTGAACCAGTGACAATATAGTAGTAAGTAACTAAGTAGACATGTACACAGGTAAACAGGTGGTTTTTCTACACCTTGTTTACCTGTGTATTATTTAAAAATATTAACCTTGCGAAGGTTAACTAAAGGAAACTCTGATCGCTTACGACAACCTTTGCAAGGTTTTACATTACGAACTAACAAATCCTTGGCAGCATTTCACCTGGCAGCATATCCACCAAGCGTGTTCCCCCGATTGCTGTCTTCAACCTCACCTGTGATTTTGCAGCCCCGATTACTTTTCCAATAATCGCAGCATTTTCCCCATATTTTGTCTTCCTCATTACATCCAAAACTTTGTGGGCATCATTTTCCTGGACGAACGCGACTAGCTTTCCTTCATTCGCAACGTACAAGGGATCAAATCCCAACATTTCGCAGGCAGCTTTGACCGCGGGTTCAAACGGCAACGCCTGTTCATTAAGTTCAATCGTCACATTCGATTGCTCGGAAATTTCAACCAAGGATGTTGCGAGCCCACCACGAGTGGGGTCACGCAACACATGAATCTCCCCTGCTCCGATCATGGCCTGGACGAGATGATTCAGCGGAGCGACGTCACTTTCGAGAGTCGTTTCAAATCCCAGTCCTTCACGCGCCGATAACACTGCAATGCCATGATCACCAATCGTCCCTGAAATGATCACTACGTCGCCTTCTTTTGCATTCGCTCCAGAGATATGAATGCCCTCAGGAATTTTTCCCATGCCGGAGGTATTGATAAACAATTGATCCGCTCCACCTTTTTGCACAACTTTCGTATCTCCCGCGGCGATAAACACACCGGCTTCCTGCGCAGCTGCTTTCATCGAAGCAACGACGCGCTGTAACACCTCAAAAGATAAGCCTTCCTCCAGAACAAAACCACAAGTTAATGCAATAGGCGTCGCGCCGACCATCGCAAGGTCATTGACCGTTCCACAAATGGCGAGCCGACCAATGTCGCCACCGGGAAAGAACAAAGGCGAGACGACATGCGAATCAGTCGTTAGCGCGTATCGTTGACCATCGATTGTCACAACAGCAGAATCATCCAGAGTGCGTGGGGCAGCTTTTCCCAGTTCGGGGAGGAAGAGTCGGTTGAGCAGGTCGCGGCTTAAAATCCCGCCTGAACCATGACCGAGAATCACCGTATCCGTGGGGCGGATCGGGACTGGGCAGGTATATCCTTCGAAGTCAAAGATGTTTTCCATAGTCGTTTGAGTAGATAAGTACACACGTAAACCGGTACATCAGTACCTGCCTACCTGTTTCCTTGTCTACGTGTTTACCTCCTCGCGGTGATACCGATAATAGGCCGCGCAGGCACCTTCAGCAGAAACCATTGGCGCGCCGAGCGGATTTTGCTGTGTGCATTGTTTTCCAAACGCGGGACACTGCGGTGGCTTTTTCAATCCCTGCAAAATTTCACCCGCGATACAAAGTGATGACTCCTGAGTGAAGATATTTTCCACGTCAAATCGTTTTTCAGCATCGAATTCCCGAAACGCGGGACTCAAGCCCCATCCGCTTTGTGGGATGACGCCGATACCGCGCCATTTCCGGTCAGTGGATTGGAACACACTTCGAATCGTCCGTTGCGCTGATTCGTTGCCCTCGAACTTGACAGCGCGCTGATATTGATTCTCTGCCACTGCATGCCCCGCTTCGAGTTGCTTCAGCGCGGCAAGCAGACCATTCAACAAGTCAATCGGCTCGAAGCCGGTGACCACAATGGGCACATTGTATTTCTCAGCGATAGGCGGATACTCGTGAAATCCCATCACCGCGCAGACGTGACCCGCGGCAAGAAAAGCCTGGACACGATTCAACTTCGAACTGAGGATAGCTTCCATGGCAGGTGGCACGCGGACGTGCGATACCAGCACGGAAAAGTTTTTG
>DASWEH010000568.1:0-4551 GCA_036394895.1 Anaerolineales bacterium | reverse complement strand
TCAAGCCAATTATTGACAACGGCGCGAACCTCATCATCACCTGCGATACGGGCATTACTGCCTATGAAGCCATTCATTACGCCAACTCACGGGGTGTGGATGTCATCGTCACAGATCACCACGAATTAGGCGCGGGGCTTCCAAACGCACGAGCGATCATCAACCCGAAATTATTGGATGAGAACCATATCCTTGCAAATCTTGCGGGAGTAGGTGTTGCCTACAAGCTTGCAGAAGCGCTCCTAATCGAAAATCGAAAACCGGCAACCGTAAATCTCCTGGATCTTGTTGCTCTTGGTCTCATTGCAGATGTTGCCCTCCTAAAGGGAGAAACTCGTTCGCTTGTACAACGCGGCATTCAAGTGTTGCGAAACACGGGTCGTATCGGTTTGAGAGCCATAGCAGAGCTTTCAGGGACAAGCCTCGAGTCGCTGACCGAAGAAAGCATCGGCTTTAGTTTTGCGCCGCGCCTGAACGCGCTTGGGCGTTTAGGAGATGCCAACCCCGCGGTGGAATTATTGCTTTCTCATGATCCGGCAAGAGCGCGCGTCCTGGCAACGCAAATCGAAGGCTTGAATGCGCAACGCAGGTTGCTGACGAATCAAGTCTATGAGGCAGCAGAGGCGCAATTACGAGAAAATCCGGAGTTACGTTCCGAGCCCGCGATCATTCTTTCCAGTCCAAACTGGCCGGGCGGTGTGGTGGGTATTGTTGCCAACAAACTGGTCGAGCGGTATCGCAAACCAGCAATCCTTTTGAACCAATCAGAAAACGGGATCCTGCGCGGGTCTGCGCGTTCGATCGAAGGCTTACATATCACCGAAGCGATCACTACCCAAAAAGATTTATTGCTGAGTTTCGGCGGTCATCCTATGGCAGCCGGACTGGCACTACCGGCAGAAAGACTTGCCCAATTTCGTAAAGGTCTTGGTAGAGCGATTGAAGAACAATTAGGGAACGTCGTGCGAGAGGAACCAACGCTGCAAATAGATGCCTGGCTGGGTTTGGAGCAGATCAACTTGGAATTTGCTGAATCCCTCGAAGCCCTCGCGCCGTTTGGAGCCGGAAACCCCTCTCTGACAATGGCAACTCACAGAGTGAGTTTGCGATCCGTGACGACGATTGGCAAAGCCAGGGAACATTTGCGCCTCAACGTGGAAGATGAAAATGGAAATGTGCAATCCGTTTTGTGGTGGGGCGGCGCAGGTGGCGAATTACCAGAAGAAGGCAGTAAGTTCGACATTGCCTATTCCATGCAAGCCTCTACATTTCGGGGTGCCAAGCAGGTCACTTTGCAGTTCGAGGACTTTCGGATCGTGGAGGAGGCGCCTCCTGAACTGAAGAAGCGCAAAATCGAGATCGTTGATTATCGTTTGGAATCAGCTGGCGCCCTGGCGCCACTGGCGAAAATACAGGAACAAGCCCCTGCAATCCAAATTTGGGCGGAGGGCGCGGACAAGGCAAAGGGCAAGAGTCGCTTCGAGTTACATCCCGCTGATGAGTTTGTGATCTACACGACCCCTCCTTCCCCTACCGAATTGCATGCCGCGCTGGAAACGGTACGTCCGAAAAAAGTATATCTGTTTGGGGTTTCACCTGCCCCCGAAAAAGCGGACACGTTTCTCTCTCGTCTGGCAGGTCTTGCAAAGTATGTGATCAATCAGAAAAATGGGAAAGTAACCGTGGGAGAACTCGCCGTGGCAACCGGGCAACGTGAAGGCACGATTCGACTCGGCTTGGAGTGGCTGGCGGCTGGGGGCCACCTATCCATTCAAAGGGACGATGAGACCGTTCTTTTATCCACAGGAAACAGGGATTTAAATCAATATCTCCAACGTGAGTTGTATCTTGCGGTAAAAGGAATCCTGGAAGAGACAGAGGCGTACCGCGCCCACTTTCAACGGGCAGAGGCAGAAAGCCTTATGGAGTTGGAGTAAGCGTCCGAGTGGGGGTTATCGTCGTTGGGGTTACCGTCGGCGCAGGCACAACAAACGAATCAATATTAATCGATCCCCCACCGGAGTGTGTAATCACAATGGAATGGGTTCCCGCTGTGAGCAAGCCAGAGTTCCATTCCGTAATTTGGGTCACATTTTGAGCCTGGCTAATAGCGGGAGCTCCAAGATTGTCAATTGTGATTGTCATAGATCCCAGGCTTGGCCCTGCCTGATAGAACACGTGGATCTCCTGACCTGTAAATGTAAATGTGACTGAATTCCCATTTGCATTGGAAATATGCAATGTATTCTGATACGCGCCGCTCACACCCGTTTGACTTGTCCAGCCAGTGCTATATGCCAGCCGGGCATCGGTGTCATCATAGGTATCGGCCGATGTAGCGGTGCTGAGGGTCGCTGTAGAGGTTGCTAACTGGTTGGAGGGGGTGTTGGTACTCAGAACAATACCTGTCGAGGTACTGGTTGTGTTTGGCTGTGTAAGGATGATCGGCGTGGAAATCGAAGAGGTAGGAGAGACAATGTCTGGAGTAATGTCAACCGGCGCCTCCGTGGGCACGGGTACGACTTCAGATTCTTCGATCAAAGGTGTCGTGATGGCTGGTTCCGTTCCCAAATAAATATATTGGAACTGTGTTGCGCTCGGACTTGCTGAAACAGGCGGTGGTGAATTAAGAGAACGTCCAATCAGCAAAACAACAATGATCCCAATAATGGAAAATCCGCCGAAGAAGATTGGAAGGAGAATATCACGGTCAATCGTGGGTCTGTTATCCATGAGAAAAAGGAATCTTATTGTGCAATCCGTTGATTCCGCTTACAGGGTGCCAGACACGTTTGACATACGCTCGAAGTTTAGGTTCCGGCTTACATCGTATTCAAAAAGTTGACTTGTTAATGAGATAAGCGGTATCATCGGGCAAGAGGATACCACAATCATGCATAATCCACACTGCCGCTCTGCGGCGTGCTACGCGTGTCTGATACCGAAGCCCACATCGATCTTTCAGTCAACGGGGAATTTCACAATTTCAGCGGACACCAAAATTCTTCCACAAAACGATAACCAGGAAGTTGCATCCATTGCAAATCTTCTATCCACCTTGCTTCGGGAAGTGAGCGGTTATGAGATTCTGATCGGTGATGCGAATATGACTCAAAACAAGGGGAGCATTCTGCTTAATTTGGAAGGGGATGCAAGCTTAGGCAAAGAGGGATACGAATTATCTATCACCACGGATTCGATCCTTCTCAGTGCAAAATATCCGGCGGGGTTATTTTATGGAGTCCAGACTCTTCGACAACTTCTTCCAGTGCATCCTTCAGAAACCCTAACACTACCTGCCGTTTCGATACGGGATGTTCCTCGATTCGAGTGGCGGGGCACGATGCTCGATGTAGCGCGTCATTTTTTTGGCCTGGAGGAGATCAAGCGCTACATTGACTTGATCTCATACTACAAAATAAATCGACTGCATCTTCATCTTACGGATGATCAGGGCTGGCGCATCGAGATTAAATCCTGGCCCCAACTCACAGAAATCGGCGGCAGTACGCAAGTCGGTGGGGAGAGGGGTGGTTATTACACACAGGAGCAATACAAAGAGATCGTGGACTACGCGCGCAGCCGCTATATCATGATCGTGCCTGAGATCGATACACCCGGTCACACAAACGCGGCGCTGGCATCCTATGCAGAACTGAACAGATCCGAGGAAGCTTCCCCTCTATATGAAGGGACAGAGGTAGGCTTCAGCACCTTGTGGATCAACAGTGAAATCACGTATCAATTTCTCGATGATGTGATCCGCGAGCTTGCCGCGCTGACATCCACGCCATACATGCACATCGGTGGGGATGAAGCCAGGTCAACGCCCGAAGAGGATTATAAAAAGTTCATCAAGCGATTTCAGGAAATTGTGGTTTCACATGGCAAGACGACAATTGGCTGGGGGGAGATCGGGGAGGCGGAACTTTTGCCCGGCACCATTGCGCAGCAGTGGGTCGGCGCGATGTACCAGGATGCAAAGCGACAGGGAGCAAAGATCATTCTTTCCCCCGCTAACAAAACCTATCTCGATATGAAATATGATGCCTCTTCTCCTCTTGGCTTGGATTGGGCCGCCTTGATCAGCGTAAAAGATGCCTATGATTGGGAACCGGGCAGTTACATGGATGGACTCGAGGAAAGCGATATTCTCGGCATCGAAGCGCCGCTCTGGACAGAAACGATTCTGACAATGAAGGATATTGAATATATGGCATTTCCCCGTATTCTAGGAATTGCTGAACTTGCGTGGTCGCCGAAAGGTCAAAACTGGCAAGAATACCGCCAACGGCTGGCAGCACACGGGGAGCGCATGGAAGCCATGGGAATCAATTTCTTCAAGTCACCAGATGTGGATTGGGAGTAAAACTGTTTGGTCGGGGTCTTTGCGAACACCCCGACCAAACAGAATTTATCTTACTGACTTATCCGTAATCTCCAGCGCCTTATCCAAAACGTCAAGTCCTTCTTTCAATTGCTCCTCTGTAATAATCAACGGCGGGATGATCAATACCGTATGCCAGTGTGTATACAAAAACAATCCGTGAT
>DASWEH010000567.1:0-3767 GCA_036394895.1 Anaerolineales bacterium | reverse complement strand
TTTGAAATGATCGCCTATTCTTATCCTTGCAAATGGAAACTCAAATCCTAACAACAAAGGGTTGCCCCGTAACAAATCGCTCAACCCGAATAGACTACCTTGGCTGATCATCAATCCGGTTGAGCCAGTGAACATGCTTTGTAATCAACGTTAATTTGCGGGCCCGTCAAGCGGGTTAGGTCAGCCGTTTTGCCACCCGGTAAGTATAAGAGGGCGAATGCACACGTATCTGATTGAAATGCTGGAATGTCCAGCCTGCCACCCGCCTCAACCTTCCCCTCGCGATAAAATACTCTGAATGGTTGAGTCAGCCTATTATGGGTGATACTGAATCCTGGTTCTATGAATAGAATGACACAGCGCCAATTCCTATTTCATCCAATGACCGTGCTCGTCGTTTCACTGACTGCTGCAGGGATCTTCGCATTCTTTATCACCCTGTTATTTGACGGCGACTTTCGCTGGTTCCTGCTTTATTATTACGTTCCGATTGGGATACCCTTTGTTGCCTTCCTGTTTGACCGCGCCGAAGGATATGCACAGGCCTCCAGAACCTCCTGGACAATAGACCTGGTCGTGTTGATCTTTGCACTGACACGGGCGTTCGTCCGTCTTCCGCTCATATCTGGTCATGCGCTCTTTCTAACTTACTGTTTACTGACGTCGCGATCAAAAGTCGCTCGCATTGCTGCTGTCCTTGTGTTATTGCAGGTTGCCTATCTCAAGCTATTCGTGACGCACGATAGGGCACTATTTGGAGGGGTGGTTGCGGGGTGTCTGGCTGCCCTTGTCTATCGCCGGGTCACACCTGTCCAAAGGAACGTCGAGATGGAACGTGGTCTATGAATAGTACGAATGTGCTTAATAAGCCACCCGACTGGGCATGCAAAGATTTATATCTCGGGGAGAGTGCTATACTTAACTTAGATTAATCTTTGGCAGCCCATAAGCTATTACACGGAGTGGGCAACCGTCTATAATCTCTTATCTCTTGGTCTGTCCGAAAGGATAACGTCACCTGCCTAATAGATCACTCACTATGGAGCAGGTTCTGACCCTGCTTGCAGAAACGCCGCCGCGCATCGCCACGCTTACCGCGGGTCTGGCACGGGCTCAATTGCATACCTCCCCTAGTCAAGGTGAGTGGTCCACAAATGATGTGCTTGGCCATCTGCGCGCCTGTGCTGACATGTGGGGCAACTGTATTGTGGCAATCATCACCCAAGACAAACCGACACTGCGGGCTGTCAATCCCCGTACTTGGATCAAGAAAACGGACTACCTCGAACAGGAATTTCAACCCTCATTGCGCGCCTTTGCAAAACAGCGTACCGATCTCTTGGCAGTATTGGAACCGTTAGCACCCGAAGGCTGGTCACGTAGGGCGACAGTGACGGGGGCGGGAAAGCCGCTCGAACGGACCGTGCTGTTTTATGCGCGGTGGCTTGCAGGTCATGAACGGCCACACCTGAAACAGATTAAACGCATTGTGAACACGATGCGCATGTAGCAACGGCCACAGCTTGAGCAGTGTTTTCTCGTCCTACCCACTGTCGGATCTCCACCTACAAAGAGCAGGGCTGTTCGGCAGAATACTATAGGTTTCTCCACGGAGTTGAATATGATGCAATCTTTCAGTAATCAGTCTTTATTTAACTTTCCTGGCAATCTGGAAACACGTTGGGCTAGTCCGGAGAATCCTGCCGGAGAGAAGGGTCAAGCTGGCAAAGCAAATGGAGGGAGAAAAGGATCACCCTCATTCCCGTTGCCAGCTGGAGAACGGCGCATTCTGGCAGAAGTATCTGGCAGCAGTGGAACTGTTCGAAGAATTTGGGTCACAATCAACGATCTGAGTCCCACGATGTTGCGAGGTCTTAAGCTTGATTTTTATTGGGATGGGGCGCAAATACCAGCGGTAAGTGCTCCACTTGGTGACTTCTTTGGCATAGGTCTTGGGCAAACCGCGGCTTTCGAATCTGCCTTGTTCGCTAGCCCTCAAGGGAGAAGCTTTATCTGTTATGTTCCTATGCCATTCAAGACAGGCATGAAGCTGGCGGTTACCAATGACACGGATACAGACCTACAATCGTTCTATTACGATGTTGACTACACCCTAGGCGACCAGCATGGGGAGGGCACTCTTTATTTTCACTCATATTTCAACAGGGAAAATCCAACTCGGATACAACAAGATTATGAACTGCTTCCCAAAATTGAAGGGAAAGGACGTTTTCTAGGAGTTAACGTTGGTGTGATTATCAATCAGAAAGGCTACGGCAAATCATGGTGGGGAGAAGGCGAAGTAAAACTATATCTCGATGATGACGGCCAATTCCCCACACTGAGTGGAACAGGTACTGAGGACTACATCGGTACCGGCTGGATGTTAGGACAATATGCGAACCTCTACCAAGGCTGCCTCCTTGCTGATTATGAGCAGATGCGGTATTGTTTTTATCGCTATCATATTCTCGATCCAATCTATTTTCATCGTAACATTCGCGCGACCATCCAGCAAATTGGCGTTATTTTGCCACAAGATGTGGAAGGATTAAGCAACGCACAGACACCAATTTATAAAGCTGGGATAGGTCTAGTTGAGATGGATACAACCCGATTAGAGCCGTTCAAACTGTTCGAGCGGGAAGACGATTGGTCAAGTTGTTCTTATTTTTATTTGGACAAATCTGATAATAGTCTTCCCCCATTAGCCTCTTTACAAGCTAGAATTAAAGATTTGTAATGCAATCAGTAACCAACGAATGCACCCGGCTGGGCATGGAAAGATTTAGATCTTGACACGGGGGCTATACTCAAAATAGATTAATCTTTGACTGTATAAACACTAATTGGGCGATTTATCGAAATACAAATACCAATCTTTCTGCACAACAAAAGGAAAATCAGGAATGAAAACGAGCCTCCGCTTCATCAGCGCTTTTCTATGTTCAGTTTTGATTTTGTTTACCCTCACATCTTGTAATGCAAAGACAAAACTACCTGCTGATTCAGTAGCTCTTCGTGAGGAGCACAACAAGTCCGTGGTATCGCAGTATTTTCAAGAGATTCTCGACCGGGAACAATACAGCCGGATGCCTGAGGTGTTTACGCCTGATGTGGTGATGCACCGACCAGAGGCAACCGTGACCTATATAGGTTTGGTACAAACCGCCTTCGAGAAGGCACTTTCCCCGCATACCATTGAGACAACAATCCATGAGATGATTGCGTCCGGCGATTATGTGTCGGTGCGATTGAACCACAGGATGACATACTCAACCGAAGAAGCGTTCATGCAAAGCCGGATTGGGCGTTTTGATGTTCGGGGAAAGACCGTCGAGTAGGAGGCGATGGCAATGTTTCGTTTTGAAAACGGGAAGATTGCCGAAGAATGGGTTTCTAACGACGAGCTTGGGCAACTTCTGCAAATCGGCACACTTGAACTCTCGGTGAAAGGGCAGTAATATCCAATTCGGAGTCGTCGCCCAACACAGGCCCGCCTCGCGGGATCTACGACGTGCACCCGACCCCTCCCTTCGGCGAGCGCCGGGATGATACGGACTGTATAAACACGAGTTGGGCTGGCTCGCCAACGTGAGGTGCCAATTCCTTCCCCAACTGTGCAACTCTAGCTGAAACCAAGCACTGACTGATCTCGCTCGTGTAAGCTCTAGGGGATAAAGTTGCTTGCGCCTCGGCTCAACAGCGGCTCGGGAATCGCCTTCGCATCCATCTTGCTCGCGCCAAGAAACGTAACGAACCGCGCG
>DASWEH010000566.1:0-17643 GCA_036394895.1 Anaerolineales bacterium | reverse complement strand
CACAGGAAACAATACAAGTCATCCTCGAATATAAGTCATGATATTTCGCTACACCAACCTTGAAACTTGTCACGAAGCAATGGGGATGGTCGTGGTCATCGATGTCATCCGCGCCTTCACCAACGCGGCATTTGCATTTTCACGAGGTGCGAAGGAAATTTACCCGGTCAGTACCGTGGAAGAGGCATTGAAATTTAAAGCAGAGGTCCCGAACTCCCTCGCCTGTGGGGAAGTTGGCGGCATCCCACCTGAGGGATTCGATTTCGGTAACTCGCCTACCCATACGAATACGCTGGATCTTAACGGACGCATCCTGGTTCAACGGACAGGTGCGGGCACACAGGGAATTGTGCGAAGCGTCAAAGCGGAGTCAATATTAGCTGCCAGTCTTGTCGTGACTAATGCAACAATCACACACATCTGTAATCTAAATGTAGATTGCGTTACCTTTGTTATCACAGGTCAAATAGAAGAGGAAAGAGGCGATGAAGACCTGGCCTGCGCAGGATATTTCGAAGCACTATTGCGCGGTCAGAAACTTGATCCTGCTCCTTATATTGATCGAGTATATAAATCCCGCGATGCACTCTTTCACCTTGACCCAAATCTCCCCGAGTTTCCAAAGTCTGATCTTGACTATTGCACAAAGATCGACGCGTTCGATTTTGCCATGTCGGTCACCAAAGAAAACGGACGACCTGTCATGCGAGCGATAAAACCGTAAAAGTGTTACGAAGGATTTTAAGAAGCGACAAGACTTTCCAAGTAACCTTCGCAAGGCTTGTGGAAGTTCAATAGACGTTATCGGTAATTAGAAAAAACGTCCCGAAGGTTGCTCTCAGGCACCCAAATTACTCGAAAAACCCTCGGGACGGTGCTTGTACGTTATTTCCGATAAAGTCCAATATAAGCATAAATGAGGAGAACCAACATGTACGAACTTGGTATCAAGCGGGATTTCATTGCAAGGCACTTCCTGATTGGCGGAGACTGGGGACCGGAAAATTTTCCCAATTCCCATCATTACGTTTTGGAATTACGACTTGAGGGCAAAGAACTAGATGAACATGGTTATCTGGTGGACATCGTGGATGTGGAAAAGCATCTCGATGAAATTGTGAATTACTACCAAGATCATATGCTGAATGAAAAACCTGAATTCGCAAACTTGAATCCGTCCATTGAAAATTTTGCACGAATATTAGCCACCTCACTGAATGAGCGAATCAAAGCCGAACATATCTCTGAGATCAAAGTTGTGTTGTGGGAGAATGAGTCCGCCTGGGCGGCATGCCGAATCGAACGTCAAAAGTCAAACGTCTGACCTTCGACCCGTGACTTTTGACTCATGAGAATTGGACTTATCATCTACGGCTCGCTCGATACGCTAAGCGGCGGATATCTGTATGATCGCAAGCTGGTTGAGTATTTACGCTCACAAGGGGATACAGTTGAGATTATTTCCCTACCCTGGCGTAATTACGCTACTCATTTGACAGACAATTTTTGGTTTCGGCTTTGGAGTCCAGGAGCGAGCTCCTGGAATTTTCGACAGTGGCGCCGTGGCGCCATCAGACTCCAAAACTTGGATATCCTCATTCAAGACGAACTCAATCACCCATCCTTGATTTTGGCAAATCGGAAAAAACATCCATATCCAATAATTTCACTTGTCCATCATTTGCGCAGTTCAGAACTGCGACCGAAATGGCAAAACGCGTTCTATCGCATGGTTGAAAAGAAATATTTACAGAGCGTGGATGGATTTATTTTCAATTCGAAAACGACACAGAGCGTGGTTAATAAATTATTGGATCATAGAAAGCCAGCAATAGTTGCGTATCCTCCGACGGATCGATTTGGCGAGCCCATTTCAGAACAGGCAATGATCAGCCGAGCAGAAACAAATCCCTTAAGGATTTTATTTTTGGGAAATGTGATTGAGCGGAAAGGATTGCATACTTTGCTTGAAGCAGTTCAACGTCAAAAAGCCAGCCCTGAGCCTGTCGAAGGGTCACAGGTCATCGTTGACGTGATTGGATCATTAGATTCCGAACCTGAATACGTCAAGCAAATTAAAAAAATTATCCAACAAAATAATCTTTCTTCTTTCATCTTTCTTTACGGGTCGCTCGATAAGGAACCACTCATCGAAAAACTAAAACAGACCCATGTGCTTGTCGTCCCTTCAAGTTATGAGGGCTACGGCATCGTCTACCTCGAAGGGATGTGTTTTGGTCTGCCAGCGATTGGGACAACGGCAGGTGCAGCGAACGAAATTATTACTGATGGCGTTGACGGATTCCTGATCGAGCCAGAAAACGCGGATGTATTGGCAATCAGACTAAAGGTCCTGAGTGAGAAACGGGAGGTTTTGATCCGCATGAGTCTCGCGGCGCGTCAACGTTATTTGCATCAGCCAAAATGGGAAGAAACAGCAGGTCAAATCCGTGAGTTTTTACTGAAACAAATCCGTGATTTCTCCGTATAATGAGTACAGAGTGAAAATGATTTACACGTATCAAATCGAAGGCATCCCGGTACAGACGGGCGACATCATCTGTACCATGAATGGCAAGCCGGATATTTTGCCCGGCGAATTTTGGCGTTTTATTGGTCGGCTCGTGCCTGGGGATGTGGACCACGTGGCGATTTACCTCGGTCCGAATGGAAGATGCGTTGAAGCGGGTGGGCGCGGCGTGATCACATTTGACATCCAGCGTGGACATTGGAACACCGAACGCATGGCGCTCCAACGCGGTCTCTTATTTGATTCCTTTTATGGAGTTGCCTCTCCCCTAGACGGGCAGGAGATTTCGGAAGAGGAAGAACATGAACTGCGCGCAACGGTCGCAGCCTATTGTCGCGCCCAAATCGGCAAACCCTATAATTTAAACTTCCTGGACGCAGAGACAGAAGAAGCATTCTATTGCAGTCAACTCGCCTATAAAGCCTATCAACAGATTGGGATTGACCTTAACACCGGGCTCACCATGGAACAACTCCCCGGGACCAATGCGATCATTTACCCGCAGGAAATCTGGAATGGATTCAGTCATCGGGCGATAGAAAGTAAACAGTTTCCAGTGAACAGTAATCAGTTGGCAACAGACCCGTCTCAATGAGACGGGTTTTTATTTTTGCCACGGATTCTTGAGAATTTCCGTAGTAATGCATGGTTGAATAATACAAAGCAAGAAATTCGCGTAAATGTCCCGTCTTCTGAAGTCTCTGATAATTTACGGCGCACCTCAAAAATACGCCGTTTTTTTATTTCTTCCTTTTACTTGTTTTGTACGTGCCCTTTTTCTCTTGAACCATTTTAGCAATATCGTCCACGGTATATTTATCCAACCACTTATGCCGGTCAACAGAATAATCACCCTGTCCCATTTCAAATTGTTGCATAAAACGAATCATTCCGACCAAGCCAAGTTCACGAGAGAGCGCCGCCAATCCAGCGACACGTATTTGTTGAGGGGTCATCATTTGTACGTTCATTAAATTATCTCCTTCATCCAGTCTAAAGGATTTACAACTTTTACATGGAGCTTCTTAGCCAGTTTCTTCGCAAGTTTTAGCAATCTGTCATCGGTGGTAAGGAAAATATCCGCTTTACCGCTTTCTGCACAGGCAAGATGAACCGCATCAAAGCCGACAAATCCCAAATTCTGCAATTCACTTGCGCGCTTCAATTCTCGTTTTCCAATTTCAATCGTCAAACTGACAAACTCATTAACACGTCTTAATCGTGACTGTTGTTCAACATCTGGCGCTTTGTCGATTTCAATCTCCAATGCCTGACTTCCCAGCCATATCCATTCTTTGCGCTCTAGGCGAGCAAGTAAAAGGATAATTGCTTCTGTTTCAAGCCGAATCCGTTCTTGGCTCTGATCATCAAAGGGACGGCTGAGCACACAATTATCAAGATAAACTTACATTATTGATGAATAATTATAGCATTGATAAGATTGCGCTCGTGTTATAGTATCCAAAATCACACCGAAACGGGCTAGATATGAAACAACTTACAGGGATCCTGCTCATCGCGATATCTGCGGCCTCATTTGGGACGCTTGCTATCTTTGGACGTTTTCTCTACGCCGACGGCTTGGACACATTCACCATGCTATTCCTGCGCTTTGGCTGCGCGGCGTTACTCATGATGACCATTTTGCTGGCGCGCAAGGAAAAATTTCCGCGTGGGAAAATCCTTCTGCAACTGATCGGCATGGGCGCGTTGGGATATGTGGGTCAATCGTTTTCCTATTTGACCGCAATCAAATTTGCCTCTGCCGGATTGGTCGCATTGCTTTTGTATCTGTATCCTATGTTTGTTTTCATCCTGTCAGTGATTGTTCTGCATGAAAAAGCAACATGGATCAAAATCGTTGTCATCATTCTTGCGTTGATTGGAACGGCACTCACCGTTGACCCGGCGGGCGGAGAGTTGTATGGCATCCTGCTTGCCATCTCTGCTGCGCTGATTTACTCGGTCTATATCATTGTAGGAACAAATGTGATGAAACATGTTTCGGCAGTGCAATCATCCCTGGTCATTTTTGCTTCGGCGGGCACGGTCTACGGTATTCTGATGGTTGTCAACGGTGTGCATCTTCCATCTACAAACTCAGGCTGGGTCGATATCATTGGCATTGTATTGGTCGCGACCGTAATTCCCGTGGTCACGTTCCTTGCAGGTCTCGAACGGATTGGTCCTACCAACGCGGCCATGCTCTCCACGCTGGAGCCTGTCGTCACGGTTCTGCTGGCAGCCTGGATTTTCGGTGAACGACTTCAATCCATCGCTCTGTTTGGAGGTGGCATGATCTTGGCTGCCGTGATCATGTTAACAGGTGGCGAAGCAAGTGAAATCAAAGAGCCCGTCCATAAAGGCTCTTTTTCGTGAATTTCGTCGATTCTTGCGATTTTCTATGATTTCTCTGGCAAAAATTCGACGCTCTATTCCGCACAGCCTGCTCAAAAGCAGGGTATAATTGTCTTACTACATTTTATCGAGTCCTGATTTACCAATCTACCGACTCACATATCAGCAGTCCACCGCTGTTTTCGCTTTTTGAGTACATCACTCAATTCCCCTCGTAAACATCTACAAGACTTCTGAAGACAAGGAAGAATTTTGAACTTCGAACAATTTAATTTGGATTCCCGCTTAATGCAGGGAATCAAAGTCGCGGGTTATGAGATCGCGACTCCCATTCAGGAGGCCGCGATCCCCGCTGCATTGCGTGAACGCGACATCATCGGGACTGCGCAGACCGGCACAGGCAAGACCGCCGCGTTCGTCCTGCCTATCCTCAACAAACTTCTCGATGGACCACGCGGGATGCCGCGCGCCCTCATCGTCACTCCGACGCGTGAACTGGCCGAGCAGATCAACCAGGTGATCCGGGCGCTGGCAGTGGGGACGAGGCTGCGAAGCACAACCATCTATGGCGGTGTCACAGCGAGCCGCCAGATCAAGGCTTTGAAAGATGGCACGGAGATCCTCGTCGCATGCCCAGGTCGTCTACTGGACCTCATCCAGCAACGTTATGCAAGGCTGGAGCGGATCGAAATCCTAGTGCTCGATGAAGCTGACCGTATGTTCGACATGGGCTTTCTGCCCGATGTAAAACGAATCATCAAAGCTGTGCCTACTCAACGGCAGACCATGCTCTTCTCTGCGACCTTTCCTGCGGAAGTCGAATTGCTTGCATCGCAATCTCTCAAGCAACCGCAAAAGATCGCCATGGGCATCAGCAAGCCCGCAATCACAGTGACGCACGCCCTCTATCCTGTGCCCCAACATTTGAAATCTGCTCTGTTGCTGAAACTGCTCAAGCAGACCGATACCGATTCCGTGTTGATCTTTACCCGCACCAAACATCGTGCCGATAAACTGGCTCGTCAGATTGCGCACGCGGGTCATCGCGTCACCAGCTTGCACAGCAACCGTACGCAGGGACAGCGCGAGCAGGCCCTGCACGGCTTCAAAACAGGCCATTTTCGCATCATGGTGGCTACCGACATTGCGGCGCGCGGTCTGGACATTGACAGTATTTCGCATGTGATCAACTTCGATATGCCAGACACTGCCGACGCCTATATCCACCGCATCGGTCGCACAGGACGCGCTCAGCGCACAGGCGATGCGTTCACACTCATCACGCCCGAAGATAACGATATGATTCGGGCTCTCGAGCGCATCATGGGAGGACCCATCAAACGAGAGTTGCTCCCGGATTTTGACTATACGGTCGCTGCGCCACCACGATCTGGTCACGAAAGGCATGAAGGGAATCGTCCCCCGCGCCCTGCTCCTACCCCCACAAGGTTTGCAAAGAACAGGTTAGCGCCGAGGCGTAGAAAATAACTACATAACAGAATTAGGTGCCCGCTTCACGAGATGCGGGTTTTTCATTCATACGACTATAGATATTTAGGTCAGCGTTATAATGCTCACCATGATTTCATCGATCTCCCCAACGGGAACAGGAAAAAGGGATGGCGCATACCAAACGGGTTTCATCCGCTGGCGCGCCGCAGACAATGGATTTGAGGGCTGGTTACTGCATGGCGTCAAACTGAGTGGTAGCGGCGCACTCGAATTCGACCTCCCAACAGCTGACGCAGATTCCGATCCGTATGCTGCCGGAACGTACAACGGGGGAAATTATTACAACGGCGGATCCTTCTTTGTGGGTGAAGCCATCAGCCCGGAGATCAGTACGATCTTCAACTACAAACAAGCGATCGCTTCATGGAATGCGTCCACACCTGTAGGCTCATGGCTGGAAGTTCAATTCCGTGCCCAATACGGCACACGTTGGAGCAAATGGTATGTGCTCGGCATTTGGGCGGCAGACACATCGACGATTGCTCGTCACTCCGTTAAGGAGCAGAAAGACTTGAATGGTTCTGTTGCGGACGATACGTTTATCGCTTCAGCTGAGAATGAGACGGATACATTCCAACTCAAACTCCGTCTGTTCAGTGCGGACGGTGTCTCAACACCCAGTGTCAGGAATGTTGCCGTGGCATATTCCACGTCGATTCCAGAAACAGGGATTGTTTCAGCGGGCAATCCTGCTTTATGGAATCGATTGATCGACGTTCCCAAATCCTCGCAGATGGTGTATCCAGATGGCGGCAGCGTATGGTGTAGCCCCACTTCCACTTCAATGGTGCTGTCCTTTTTGGATAACTATAAAGGGGATTGTGAACCGTGTGTCCGCGCCGCTGTAGACGGGGTGTTTGATTGGCTCTATGATGGTCATGGCAACTGGCCATTCAATACGGCCTATGCAGCGACATTTGGTTATGAAGGATATGTTGCTCGCTTCACCAGTCTTGCAAAAGCAGAAGAGTATGTGGCTGCGGGCTTGCCCGTGATTATGTCCATTGCCTGGCGAAAAGGTGAACTGACTGGGTCCGGTGTCGACTCCACGAACGGACATTTACTGGTACTGGTCGGTTTCGACGCTTCAGGCAACCCCATTATCAATGACCCAGCCTCGCCTACCAATGAAACAGTCCAACGGACGTATTTACGCTCTGAATTCGAGCCACTCTGGCTCCAAGCCTCAGGCGGAACGGTATATCTGATCTATCCAGAGAGGCAAGAAGCCTCCGTCCCTACTCTTCCATAAGACAAAAGCGACTCCCAGCTCCCACACTTAGCCTACCCATCAGGAAAACCCTACTTCCTTGGGGCTGATTCCTTATTCCATTTACGAAACGCACGAGTTATAGTGATTTTAGGAACACTCTTGATGTGTTTCAACGTCTTTGTAATGTATAGAGATTGTAATGTATGGAAAAGTGATAGATGAGAGAATTGATCCATAATCAACGAAAGAAGGAAAGATGGAACGGTTCAAGGATCGAAGGGATGCAGGCAGAGTACTTGCCCGAAAATTGTCGGCTTATAAGGGTCAGACAGATGTGATCGTATTAGCCCTGCCGCGCGGTGGCGTCCCTGTGGGTTATGAAGTGGCGCTTGCCTTGCATGCTCCCCTGGATATCTTCCTCGTTCGAAAGCTTGGATTGCCAGGTCGTGAAGAATTGGCAATTGGCGCAATTGCATCGGGGGGCATACGCGTATTGAATAATGACATTATTCGCGTGCTGAATGTCCCGGAGGAAGTGATCAATATCGTGGCACGGAATGAGTTGCAGGAGTTACAGCGCCGTGAGCATAGTTATCGAGGGGAGAGCTCGACTCCAGACATTCGCGACCGTAAAGTCATCTTGATTGATGATGGCCTGGCAACAGGCGCGAGCATGCGTGCAGCAGTGATTGGCGTACGTGCCCAGCATCCCGCCCGGATCATCATCGCCGTCCCCGCGGCTTCACCAGAAATGTGCAACGCATTCGAATTTGAAGTGGATGAAATGGTTTGTGGGATGACCCCTGAACCCTTTTACGGCCTTAGTCGCTGGTACGAAGATTTCTCCCAAACAACAGATGAAGAAGTACGTATGTTTCTGAAGGAGGCAAATCATCAATTGCTCCATGGATAATCTTTTACAGAGTACCGCATATTATGCTTAATACATGAATTACAGCCTACAAATTCATGCATAAAGCCAACTTATTAATGATAGAAGCAGTAGAAGAGGTACTATGAATAAAATAAATACGGAAAATCGTTCGGTTCAAATTCTCAGTACAGGTGTTCGTCTGGAAGGAACCATCAGCATTCCAGATGACCCGATCGGTCTTGTTGTTTTTGTGCACGGGAGTGGTAGCAGTCGCCAAAGCCCACGGAATCAATATGCTGCTCAAGTACTTCAGGACGGTGGGTTGGTTACCTTGCTTTTTGATTTGTTAACCGTCACCGAGGAAACGATTGACTGGCGAACGCGCCATCTGCGCTTTGACATTAATCTGCTTGCCAAAAGAACCGCCGGCGTGCTGGAATGGCTTGACTTGCAACCTTTTGCTTATGATCTTAAGCGAGGCTTATTTGGAGCGAGTACCGGCGCCGCGGCTGCTTTGATCGCCGCGGCTGAACTTCCTGAAAAGGTAGATGCTGTTGTTTCACGTGGTGGTCGGCCCGATCTGGCGGATGGGGCTCTAGCAAACGTGCAGACTCCAACTTTATTAATCGTTGGAGGGGATGATGATACAGTCATTGACTTGAACGAACAGGCGCTTGTACAGATGCAGTCGGAGACGGATAAGAAATTGATGATCGTGCCTGGCGCCTCGCACCTGTTTGAGGAACCTGGAACACTTGAACAGGCCGCGGAGCTTGCACGGGATTGGTTTCTGGCAAATTTAAGTCCGGTAAGCGTTCGTTAGGTTGTTGAGCTAGTATTAATTAGTAAGTCACCTTACGCAGTTTATGCTCTCGCAGGGTCACAGACCCTGCGAGATACCATGTCAAACAGGGCAGTCACACGTGTGCCGGCGGCCCCGTGCAGGCAGACCGCCTTCGAGCACGGGTGCGTAAGGTAAGTTAGTAAATAGGAAGTAGTGGGGGGTTGAGCGTGTCGAAACCAGCCCGTCTCCCGCTGAGGAGGCGGGTTTTGTTTTGGAAAGATGTATAATTTTTGTATATCCTTTAGAAGTGAGTACTCATGAATAAACTAATTCTTGCAACCGAACGAGGACTTGTCATCTGCCAACGTGAAGGCGAAAGTTGGCATGAATCTTCGCATGGACTAACAGACCAGCATGTCACGAGCGTCATTGCCCGTGAGGGTGTAATCCTTGCCGGGACGGAAGATGGCATCTTTCGTTCTGATGATGAAGGGGGAACCTGGGACGAAGCCAGCAACGGCTTGACCGCGCCTCACGTCCGCTGGATGGCATATCATCCGGATATTTCCGATTTTGAGTTTGCAGGCACAGAACCTGCTGGTATCTTTATCTCCCACGATGGAGGCGAATCCTGGAGTAGCTGTGACGAAGTCATGCAACTACGAGATCAATTCAAGTGGTCATTGCCTTATTCGCCAGAAGCGGGCTGTGTGCGCGGATTTGCCTTTCACGGTTCGCGTGTATATGCTGCGGTCGAAGTGGGCGGCGTGTTGGTTTCAGATGATAGGGGCGAAACATGGGGCCTCGCCGAAGGCAGCGATGGGAAACCTGATCTCGAAGGTCCGCCGGAGCCTTTAATCTATCCCGATGTTCACTCGCTTGAAGTCCATCCCTCCTCGCCTGAGCTTGTCTATGCTCCGACCGGTGGCGGATTCTACCGATCGAACGATGGCGGCAAAACGTGGAAGCTTTTCTATGATTGTTACTGTCGGGCAGTGTGGGTCGATCCGAATGATCCAGAACATTTAATATTAAGCCCTGCCGACGGTGTAGATAGAAACGGCCGCATCGAAGAGTCTCGGGATGGTGGAGAAACCTGGTTCCTCGCTTCGAACGGACTCCAAGTCCCGTGGCGGCGCGGCATGGTTGAACGATTCTTTCAAGACGACGATGAACTGTTCGCCGTGCTATCGAATGGTCAGCTACTCAGTGCATCTCTTTCGACACTCGAATGGAATCGTATTCTACCCAACATTCCTGATGTAAACGCAATCACGACGATGGCTTAAGGAGCAAATCTATCATGCGAGTTGCTGTGATTTCTGACATGCACGGAAATGACATCGCCTTTGAAGCGGTCGAGGCTGATATTCAGAATCAAAAGGTCGACCAAATTGTCTGTCTCGGTGATGCTATTCAAGGCGGACCACAACCTGCAGAGGTCCTACAACGTTTGCGCAGACTGAATTGCCCAGTTGTGATAGGGAACGCGGATGCCTGGTTGGTTAGTGGTGAAGAAACTGCGGACGAAGGGATTCCGCCGGAACGACTCATCAAAATGGGAGAGGTCCGATCTTGGTCACTGTCAAAACTCACCGAAGATGATATAAGCTTTATCTCAAGTTTTCAGCCAACAGTTACTGTGCATCTTCAAGATAATCTTGACTTATTATGCTTCCATGGTTCCCCCGTTTCATTTGACGATGTGATCCTGCCCGCCGCCCTAGAGGACGAATTTCAAAAATATCTCGGTGCATATGCAGGTCGTATTTTGACCGGCGGTCATACTCATGCACAACAAATAAGAAGGATCGGCGAGCTTTTCTTCTTCAACCCAGGCAGTGTTGGCTTTGCCTACAGTCACAATCAGTCCGATGACGATTTTCATGCCGATCCATGGGCGGAGTATGCGATCTTGACTATTGAGAACGGTCAGACCGGCCTTGAGTTTCGCCGCGTCCCGTTTGATGCAGAAGAACTGATCCGAATCTATCGCGAAAGTGGGCGACCGTTTGCTGAAGAAGCCATCGCCCAATATCAGAGTCAATCCTAAGAATCAAAAGAGCCCCGCGAAATCGCGGGGCTCTTTTTCGTTTCAGACTAGCTGGCCATGGAGACGTTGGTCGCTTGGGGGCCCTTGGGACCCTTTTCTACATTGAATTCGACCTTCTGTCCTTCTTGCAGGTTGCGGTATCCACCATCACTTTGAATGGCAGAGTAATGGACGAAAACGTCCGCTCCACCTTCGCGGGAGATAAAACCGTAACCCTTGTCACCATTGAACCACTTGACCGTACCAGTTATACGTTCAGACATTGTATTTGCCTCCTTTGGCAATTTGAAAAATTTAGGTGTTCTGTTGGGTTCCATCGGAGGGCAAAACAAAACAACTCACGTATCAAACCGTGAGTTGCTGGTATTTGTACTTCCAATACGAACTTACTGTTATCCTACAAGAAGAAGGATACCACACTACCGTGGATGAGTCAACCAATATCTTAGAACATCGTCATGGCGAGGAGTGTTCTTCCCTGGCACTGCCCGTGATTTGCTCACTGGCATTGCCCATGATTTGCTTAGCAAATCATGCAGGTGTAACATAATGTTGTAGTGCTATAATCCCTTCCACTTATGAACTTTCTGATTACTGGAGCCGCGGGATTCCTCGGCTCTTCGCTTGCCAACCAACTGGCCCGCGAGGGACATCAAATTCGCGGCCTCGATGACCTCTCTACTGGCGACCCTCAGGCACTCGGACCCGATGTCCATTTCACGCGCGGCGATATGAGCGACCGCCCGAAACTGTGGACTCTTCTCCAGGAAGTAGATGTGGTCTATCACCTTGCGGCACGCGTTTCCGTGCCTGAATCCATTTTGTATCCGCGCGATTACAATAACGTCAACGTCGGCGGAACGGTTGCTCTCATGGAAGCCATGCGCGACGTTGGCGTGCGGCGCGTCGTCCTGGCTTCCTCGGGCGCGGTGTATGGCGATCTCGCAGAGCAACCTTTACGCGAATTTTTTATTCCCAATCCGAGTTCTCCCTATGCTGTTTCGAAGCTCGCCGCGGAATATTACGTCCGCACGATTGGTGCATTGTGGGGAATCGAAACGGTCAGTTTGCGGATCTTCAATGCGTATGGACCCGGCCAGCATTTGCCAGCCTCACACCCACCCGTTGTGCCGCATTATCTGAAGCAGGCCCAACGCGGTGGGACGTTGGTCGCGCACGGCGATGGAAATCAGACGCGCGATTATGTTTATGTAGATGATGTGGTGAGTGCCTTGGTCGCGGCGGCTACCGCGCCAAACGTAAATGGAATGGTGATCAACGTTGGTTCAGGGAAAGAGACCAGCATCCGCGATTTGATTAAAGCAGTGCTGGAGGTGACAGGCAGCAACGCGGAAGTGATCTACAACCCCAAAACATCCGGCGGAGTTTCCCGTCTCTGCGCGGACCTGACCCTTGCCAGCCAGAAATTAAATTATCGCCCATCGATTGAGCTCAACGATGGCTTGCGATTGACGCTAAGACGCGATCCGAGGTTTAAGTAACGTTTGAACGTTCAAACGTTCTAGCGTTGAAACGTTATGGTTTTTCCCCGAGATTTTTATAACAGCTCCACACTAACTGTCGCGCGTGAACTCATCGGTGCGCGGCTGGTTCGAATTCTCGATGGTGTGAGGCTTGTCGGATTAATTACTGAAACCGAAGCCTATATCAGCCAAAAGGATTTAGCCTGTCATGCCAAGGCAGGTCTCACGCCGCGTACGGCTGTCATGTTTGGAGAACCTGGACACGCGTATGTCTATTTCACGTATGGCAATCATTGGATGTTGAATGTAGTCACCGAGCGCGACGGCTTCCCCGCGGCTGTGTTGATCCGCGCTATCCAGCCGATCGAGGGAGTAGATATCATGTTGGAAAGAAGGAGTGGGCGCGATACATTCGGACCGGGTAAACTTTGTCAGGCGATGGGAATCACCAAAAATGAGAATGGAGTCGATTTAACGGAAACGACTGGCGGCTTGTGGATCGAAACGGGCCTCAAAGTCCCGAAGTCGCTCGTGACGAAAGGCCCACGTGTGGGTTTAAACAATACGCCAGAGCCGTGGCTATCCAAGCCGTGGAGGTTTTTGGTGAAAGGTTGGAAGATTCCAAACGAGGAGACACTTGCACCTGACGCACACCTGCCCGGGCGGACGGTGCCAGGGAGTGCAGGTGTTGCTTCATCGCTGCGCTCCTCGCAATGACATAAGGAGACAAGATGGGTTTACTTGAAGGCAAGAACGCACTGATTTTTGGTTTGGCAAATGATAAGTCCATCGCCTGGGGCATCACGCAAGCATTTCATCGCGAGGGTGCAAATATTGGGATCAGTTATGCTGGTGAAATGCTCGAACGACGCGTCAAGCCATTGGCAGAAAAAGTGGGCTGTCAATGGGTCGAAGAATGTGATGTATCAAAAGATGATCAGATCACGGCTGTGGCGGAAAAGGCTGCACAGCATTTCGGGAAGATCGATGTGCTGGTCCATTCGATTGCGTTTGCAGGACGTGATGAATTAAGCAAGCCCTATTATCAAACCAGCCGCGAGGGCTTCAAGAACGCGCTGGATATATCTGTATTCTCATTTGTTGCATTGACAAATGCGTTCCATTCCATTTTGAATCCTGGCGCCTCGGTGATGTGTCTCACTTACTATGGGTCAGTGAAGGTTGCGCCGCACTACAACGTGATGGGCGTGGCGAAAGCTGCATTGGAATCATCAACACGTTATCTTGCTTATGATCTCGGACCAGAAAAAATCCGTGTGAACGCTATCTCCGCAGGACCCATCCGTACGCTGGCAGCCGCGGGCGTGGGCGGTTTCCGCGATATGTACAGGCATTTTGCAGACATGTCCCCCATGCGTGAAAACGTGACCATTGATGATGTGGGTAACGCGGCAGTATTTTTGGCTTCTGATCTCTCCGCACGAATTACAGGCGAAGTGTTGTATGTCGATTCGGGGTTCAATACGATTGGTGTACAGATTGGTCCGAAGGAAGAGAAAACTGCTGAGTAAAAAGTGAGAAGTTACTAGGAGGGGCGGACAGTCGTCCGCCCTTTTTGTTTTAACGGTAAAATACTCTCCATATGTTTAGACGCAATACAACCCCTGCCGAGACGCAACAACCTGTACAAGCCGTAGAGAGAATTACATCTGTGCTTGGTTCAGGGGTGATCTGGCATGGCTCCATCAATGGCTCGGGCGGCGTCCGCATCGAAGGTGCATTCGAAGGCGAGATCGCCTTGCGCGGTATGCTCGTCATCGGCGAGACCGGACGCGTGACTTGTCAGAACGTACGTGCCAATACGGTCATTGTAGCGGGCGCCGTACGCGGGAATATCACCACCCAAAAGCTGGAAATCCGCGGCTCAGGTCGTGTCTGGGGAGATGTGGTTACCACCGCGTTTGTGACCGAGGAAGGCGCGTTTCTGCGTGGTCAGATTCGGATGGAGGAAACGGTCGAACTGGACCTCGAGCCGACTCCCGAAACTACACCATCCGAGGCGGCTCAAGCCGAATCCATCGCATCGACACCGATGATTATCCCTGAGCAAATGTCAGAGGGCACAACCCGAAAAATTACGAGAAAGAAAAGAGAATAAAGCCTCCGCCCCTCTCCATAAGAGAGGGGTACTCATATATTATGAAATACCGCGATCTCAACATCCAGACCCAACGTGACGCTCCTAACAACGCACGAACCGAGGGATTCTCCTTTCTCGTCCGCGCGGGATATTTGACACGTGAAAACATCCCAACACAATTGGGGGAAGTTGCTCTTAATCACTTGCGTGATTTATCCAATGAGCCATCTTTCCTTACCCAGCTTTCGTTGCCAACCATTGGCAATGACGATGAAACCTTCTTTCCAATCGCATCAGGTCCTGTTGCAGTTGAACATTGTACGAACTGTAAATACACGGAACGACTAGAGCTCGCACGCTTTGAGAAAACTCCATTGCCAAAAGAAGATGAGCTTCCGCTTGAAAAAGTGTTGACGCCTGATTGTCATACGATTGAGGCGTTGGCAAATTTTCTCAATGTTCCAAAGGAAAAAACTGCCAAAGCACTAATGTATACGCGAATCGCTGACAATCGATTCATCTTCGTCGTCGTGCGCGGAGATATGCAACTCAGCGAAGCAAAATTGAAACAGCATCTTGGAGATGTCCGCCCCGCGACAGCTGAAGAGATCGAAAGATCAGGCGCGTCTGCGGGCTATGCCTCACCAATCGGTTTGAAAGATACAATCATCGTGGTAGATGATCTGATTCCACAGTCGCAAAATCTTGTTTCTGGCGCAAATGAGGCAGATTATCACCTCAAGAACTCAAATTATGGGCGCGATTATTCCGCCGAAATTGTAGAAGACTTAATTCAGGCCAAAGCGGGAGATGCTTGTATAAACTGTAGAAATCTTCTTTCTGTTCTGTCTGCCATAAGTTTGGCTACCCGCAAAAATTATGATTTTGAAAATATCTTGCTCGCCCTGGCTGAGACACATCATGACAGTAAGGGATTAACTATTCCTCATCCTGCCGCACCATTCGATGTATACCTTATGCAAATTCCTGGCAAGGAACTAGATACGCGCGCCAAAGCCGAAGAGATTTACAATAATTTGCAAAACGCAGGCATGTTAGTCTTGTTCGATAATCGCGAGGAACGTGCAGGCGTCAAGTTCAACGACGCGGATTTGATAGGCTGCCCAATACGAATAACGGTCGGGGAAAAAGGTCTCAAAGAGGGAATGGTAGAATTAAAACCACGTACAGAAAAAGAGAATCAACTGGTACCAGTTGATAATATCGCTGAAATCACAAGAAATTTATTGAAATAACGTAGGGAGGGCTTACCTCTCCCTACAATACGCCAAATGATCAATACCAAAGTTGGACATTTCCCTCCCGCCAAACAACTCGGGATGATTCTGCATGGAATCATTATTATTATCCTTGCCGGCGCTTCCATTTGGGGCTTTACAAATCTCACGAACGCGCAGGTTGGACCCATGTTTGTCTCCTATTTATTGACAGGTCTGCTTGCCTTTGCACCGATTCCCTTCCTTGGGTATCGTGCCTACGCCCTCTTCAAAGCGGATTATTACATCGACCGCAACAGCCTTGCCATCCTTTGGGGGCTGCGCGTCGAAGATATTCCTCTAACGGATATCGAATGGGTCCGTCCTGCAACTGACCTCACACATCCTTTGTCGCTGCCGCGCTTTCGATTGCCAGGCGCTGTGCTTGGCACGCGCCGTCATCCCGATCTGGGAGCCGTGGAGTTTATCGCATCCAGCGCGAGGAATTTGATCCTAATCGCGACATCCAAGCACGTCTTTGCGATTTCTCCTCGGGACGCGGCTTCCCTTGTCCGCACGTTTGCGCGCGCCACAGAAATGGGCAGTCTGACCCCTGCCGAGCCAAAATCAGTGTACCCGTCTTTTGTGATTACACAGGCATGGGAGAGTCCGTTTGCACGCTTCTTATGGATGACGGGGCTCCTTCTCAACCTTGGTCTCGTTGCCTGGGTTGGATTTCTTATCCCTTTGCTCGCACAAGTTCCATTTGGATTCAATCCGTTCGGCGTTCCTAATGTGACCGCACCCTCTGTCCGTTTGATTCTGTTGCCACTCATCAGCGCGCTAATGTTCCTCACAGGACTATTCGCCGGGTTATATTTATATCGCTGGGAAAAGGAACGTCCGCTTGCATTTATCATTTGGCTTTCAAGCACACTTTGCGCGTTATTATTCCTCATGGCAGTTCTGTTCCTCGTTACCACACCAGTCTAAATGCAAATCCTATACGGCTTCATTTTTGCGATCGTCATTGCTTACCTGGCTTATCGCGCTCATAGTCTTAACAAAAGTGGAGCTTTTGCTGCAGCGTTTGTAGGCACGATTATCTTTGGCATTGGCGGATGGCAATGGTCAATTCTTTTGCTCACTTTCTTCATCACCTCCTCAGGTTTGAGCCGCGCCTTCCAAAAACGGAAGCAAGGTCTCAGCGAGAAATTTTCTAAAGGACATGAACGTGACGCAGGTCAGGTCTTCGGCAACGGAGGACTGGCAACGCTCTTCGCCGCGCTCCATGGGTTCTATCCCGAATCGATCATTCCCTGGTTCGGATTTGCTGCCTCGCTCGCGGCGGTCAACGCGGATACGTGGGCGACCGAGCTGGGAGTTTTGAATCCGACTCCCCCTCGTATGATCACAGACTTGCGAAAGCGCGTCGAAAAAGGGACTTCAGGCGGCATCTCGTTATGGGGAACGTTTGCATCGCTATTGGGTGCATCCATTATTGCCCTCCTTGCAGT
>DASWEH010000565.1:0-15980 GCA_036394895.1 Anaerolineales bacterium | reverse complement strand
ATTGTTCACGGAAATGCTTGAAAAAAACTTTGGTAAAGAAAAAGTGAAGGAATCGAACGCGTTCAGTAGTGTGGTGGCGGGGTTGGCAATTAAGGCGCAGATGTAGAAATTGCCTCCTGTTTAGCCCCTTGCCGATCATCTCAATTTGAGATACAATCTTTTTGTGCACATCATCACCCGCAAAACGCTGATCCAGTTTTGGGAGAAACATCCCGATAGCCAGATGACGTTAAGGCGCTGGTTCAAGATTGTGCAAAAAACCGAATTCAAAAGTTATGCCGAATTGAGACAGGTTTTCCCTTCCGCCGATAAAGTAGACCACTGGATTATTTTCAATATCGGCGGCAACAAATATAGGCTCATCACATCCGTCCATTTCAATCGCGGCAAAGTATATATCCGTCATGTTCTAACCCACGCAGAATATGACCGAGGAGATTGGAAAAATGACCCTCGTAAATGAAGAACTTGAAGTGCATTGGGCAAATATCGCTCCCCTGCTTACGATCCGCAACGAGCGTGAATACAACGCGGCCGTAAAACGGCTCAATGAATTACTGGATGAAATTGGCGATAACGAAAAACATCCACTCTATGGTTTGCTGGATACGCTTGGCACTTTAATCCACGCATATGAGGAAAAACACTATCCGATTCCTGACGTCACTGGCGCGGAAGTGTTGCGTTTTCTTATGGATGAACATGGCTTAACTCAATCTGATCTGCCAGAGGTTGGTTCACAAGGTGTGGTATCTGAAATATTAAATGGCAAACGTGAATTGAATGTTCGCCAAATCCGCTCATTGGCAAAAAAGTTTAGAGTTTCAAGCGGGGTGTTTGTGTAACACCAATTTCTAAGTCAATTGGGTCTGATAATTTATTTGCAGTAGAATTCGGCCTCCGATGATACGATCTGCCTCTTATGAATCACTGTGGCGGGCACGCGAGTTAATTGACGCACACTACGCCCAGCCCCTTGATTTGGATGAACTCGCGCGGACTGCAAATTTTTCGCGCTATCATTTTTTGCGCGCATTCCGCCGCGCCTTTCACGCGACCCCTCACGAATATCTGACGCGCAAACGCGTCGAACGGGCGAAAGAATTACTGGCAGAAAGCGAACTCACGGTGACTGAAATTTGTTTCGAGGTTGGCTTTGAGAGTTTGGGGTCATTCAGCACACTGTTTCATAAAATTGTCGGCTGGTCACCTTCGATCTATCGGGCGCGCGCCTGGGAGATGCGCAAGAATCCACTCAAATTTATTCCCAATTGTTATGTGATTATGCACGGCATCCAGGTTTCGGATCCGAAAGAATAAACTTCTTTTGGGTCTTTTTCTGGGATTAGCGCAATTTTCAAGAAGCCTTGATAGAACAGTTGTGCTAAGATAATTGCAAATCAACCAGATAGGAGGCACTCCGATGATTGACCGTGTTGGAAACGTATCCCTGTTTGTAAGCGATCAGGATCGAGCCAAAGACTTTTATACCCGAATCCTTGGATTCGAATTGCGCCAGGATGCACCCTTGTATCCGGGCGCGACCAACCGTTGGGTTGCTGTTGCCCCAAAAGGCGCGGAGACAGAAGTAACACTGTATTTGCCCGATGAAAATTGGGAGCACTACCGCCAGACCGTTGGCAAATCACAAGCATTGACTTTTAATGTGAAGGACATGAAGGCACTCGTTGCCGATCTCAAAGCGAAAGGCGTTACATTCACTCAAGAACCAGACCCTCAGCCCTGGGGAACGTACGCGATGATCCGTGATTCGGAAGGCAACCAGTTGATTTTGGTAGAACCACCCAAGGAATGAGGAAAACATGATTACAAAACTTTCCCATACAGGACTGATGGTACGTGACCAAAAACAAGCGTATGATGTGTATGTGAACAAACTTGGATTCAATGTTCATACCGACGTCACCATGGACAATGGATTTCGTTGGCTGACCGTTAGCCCGCCCAACCAACCCGACTTGGAGATCGTCCTGTCGGAACCTGTTGAGCCGATGTTCTCGCCAGATCTCATTCCGCATGTGCGCGCCTTGCTCGAGAAAGACGCGATGAGCGGCGGTGTTTGGGAAGCGGACGATTGCCAAAAGACATACGAAGACCTGAAAGCCAAGGGCATCGAATTCATCAAGCCGCCCACAAAGGAGTTTTACGGGATTGAAGCCTTGTTCAAAGATGGCTGCGGTAATTGGTTCTCGCTGACTGAACATCCAAAGGAATAGGAAGCAAAGAGTTTCAGCCATTCACCGTTGGTCGAGTGGGCGAAGCCTGTACCGAGACCAACATGTAACAAGAATTATTCTGCTTATTGGTGGTCTCGACACTTACGCCTGCGCGCAGTGCGGCGCAAGTGTCGCTCAGGGCTACTCGAACACCGATTTGCTTTAAAATAACTCTATGCTCGAAAAACCGAACATCCCGGACGAACTGATTATTTCCCGTTTGCAAGAAGAATACGGTTTGCGTATTGCCGAGTTGACCTTCCTCCCTATCGGCGCGGACTCAAGGACAGCTGTCTATCGCCTTGTCACTGACGATGGAATAGCATACTTCCTGAAGTTAAGAAAAAACTTTAATGAAGTGATTGTACGTGTTCCGTTGTTCCTTAAAGACAATGGCGTTCGAGAGATCATTGTCCCGTTTGAAACCAAATCAAAGCAAGGCTGGGCAGACTTCGGTGAGTACAAGATAATTCTGTATCCATTCATCGAAGGGAAAGACGGCTTTGAGATGGAACTGACGGATCATCACAAGCAAATCCTTGGCGCAGCATTCAAAGGGATCCATACCGCACAAATTCCATTAGAGCTAAAGAAACTAATTAAGAAAGAAACCTTCTCTTTAGGGTGGCGTGAAGACATGAAGTCCTATCAGGCGCAAGTTGAGAGAGACATTTTTACTGAGCCGACTGCGATGAAATTAGCAGAGTTCATAAGATCCAAACAAAATGAAATTACTCGTCTTGTTGAACGCAGTGAACAGCTTGCTTCAGAACTTCAGTCTAAATCTTTGGAATTGGTCTTATGCCACACGGACATCCACGGTGGCAACATCCTGATCAGTGACACGGGTGAACTTTATATTGTGGATTGGGACGATCCCATCCTGGCGCCCAAAGAACGTGACTTGATGTTTATTGGCGGCGGGATCGATGAGATTTGGAAAAGCGAACGAGAAGAAGTCATGTTCTATCAAGGCTATGGCGAAACAGAAATCAATCTGTCCGCACTGGCATACTACCGCTTTGAAAGAATTATCGAAGATCTAGTCGTGATTTGTGAGCAATTGTTATTGACCGACGAAGGCGGCGCAGACCGAGAACGATCCTTTGGGTGGTTCACATCCAATTTCGAGCCTGGTCAAACCATTGAGATTGCAGATAAGACGGATAATTTGCTGGAAAGATAAAGCTGGTAGGTAGCCTCAAAGATTAGCAATAGCTTCATCCAACATTTTTGGTGAGTACAAATCACAACGACTTAGATCGATATCTTTGGCTACATATTCCAGTAGTCGATACATATTAGTATCGATGGTAAAAGCAGAGCAATAAGGCAGAAGACCTAAATGATAATGATCAACAATATCTGAGCTTTGTTGCTTTAATTTATTCGCTTTATCGATTTCAATAAATGTGTACCAATAACATAATGAAACAATGCGAGTTCCTCTTAAACGAGGCAGTTTTCCCGTCTTCTCTTTCCTTATAGATGCTTTAGTTAGAAAGGATTCTATATCTACATTATCGAAGAGTCGTAAATCAAGAGAAGTTAATGCAACCTCTTTCTCCTCATTGCCAACAATAAATTCACCTTTTTCATTCTGCTTTAGGATGCCATTTTGTAAACCGTTATTAATAATTTGATTTGCTTGGTCGAGCCAAGAGTCTTTATTAGACTTGAGATCATTACTCCATTTTTGAATATCAATTCCCTGTTGAAGAAGTAGAGGATCACGACGAAGAACCTTTAATAATGCTCCTTGCCTAAATTCATCCTCAAGTATCTTCAAATCGAGTTCAACTGGAATAATGTTGATGTTCTTGGGGAAATGACGATATTCCGACTGAAACACCCTTATTGGGTGGACAATTACACTTGGGTGGGCACCCATGAAACTCGCTGCCACGAATCCTCTATCTCGATCGCCAGCTTCTTTCCAGCCAGGGTTATAAAGCTCCGCCATTAATTCATGCGTAATCAATATAGTGTAGTCTCTTGTTTTTATAAAATTGGAAAGGCGACTAGCAAACGCAATATCAGGTAGGCGCGAGAGTACCCAATTGTCAAGAAAGATATATTTAGCCATAACACCACCTTGATGTTGGAGAGTATACAACAGAATCTAAAGGACACATTCTTGCGAATGTGTCCTTTGTAGAAATTAGCTATTAATATCTTTCATTTCAACGCTTCACTGAAACTTCTCGCAAACTCCTTCGCCCCTCAACAGGGTTTTCACTCCCCCAATCGTCTTCACACGCACTAAACAAGCTAAGCAAGTACAGTCACCTGTACAAAGTATTAGGGCGAAGCATTGTTTATACTTTATAGTAGACAATACTCCGCCCAATAAGAATATTGTGCTGATCTTTCTGAATTTGCTTGATGACTCTATTTATTTCGTCTCACCAACGGAATCTGCAAATTGGTGGGTCTGTTTTCTTCCGTGTCAAAGCCACGACCATCCACATTTCTGGCACCCCAAAACAACATGTTGTCGTATACGTAAATCAAATCGAACTCTGCGAAAGTCTGTCCCTCTGCCAACCCGAAGGGTGCAAACGCCTTACCCATTACACTTTGCATAGCATTCAGTTCCCAGTTGTTGAATCCCTTCCTGGCAACCTGGTTCATAGCATCCGCAAAACCCTGGACTAAAGGCGTCACTTCATAAGCCGTATCTGCGATGAAATTTACTTTTTGAGCACCTGCCGCAATCGGATGGTCGCCCTGCCAGATGATATGTCCTTTGATCACGATTCTGACCAATGGTATTTTTCCGTAAGCATCCGCAGAGTTTATGATTTCCAATTCAAATGTGTCGCCCTCTGAGTACTTGAACGTTCGAGTCAGGTAAAAAGGTTTGATGCTGCCGTCTGCGTTTTTGATGCTGCTGGGACGAAGTTCCGGAGCGATGCTGACCCATTCGCCGCCTTGAATAAATTCTTTGATTTGATCTGCGTTCATGATTTTCTCCTTTGTCTAAACTGTTTCTCTATCAACTTTATAACGGAACGATTGTTCCGTTATTTACACAAAAAAATTTATTGCTGCAGGCTGTTCAAGGTAATAGCACTGATCGCCTGAATTTGCTCGCGCGTCGCACCCGATTTGATCAAGATGCGTATCCCCTGAATCATGTTAAACACATACGCCGCAAACTGCTCAGGCGTATGTTTCTTGGTCACCAGTTTCTGCGACCTTGCCTCTGTCAACACCGTCGTGAACAGTTGTTGAAGTGAGTCAGCATACTTAGTTGCAATCTCTGTGACATCTGGATCGTAAGGCACAAGTTCTGCAACAGAGTTCACCATAAAACAGCCCAGCGCCCCAGTCTCACTGCCAATGCCGGCGATCAAATCGTCGAAAACTTTTTGAATACCAACCATCGGTGAGGGCGACTCGTTCAATGTCCGAACCGTGGCGCTCAGCACCTTCTCACTGTAAAGCTTGAGCGCCTCGAGAAACAACGTCCGCTTGTCGCCAAACGTATCGTAGAGGCTGCTGCGACTCAGGTGCAGGGTATTAATCAAGTCCTCAACCGATGTTCCCGCGTAACCCTTTCGCCAAAAAAGTCGCATTGCCTGGATGAGAGCCTTATTACGGTCGAATGCTTTAGTGCGGGCGATTTTATGTACCCTTTACTTCAAGAAGTGATTTATATTGTACTGATCGTTCCAGAATTTGTCAACATAAATTCGCTGCAAAGCATTTCGGACGCTTACTCACAAACTCCTTCGCTACATCAACTGGACTCTCACTCCCCAATCGTCTTCACACATGCCGAACCGACAATGACTCCATTCAGCTTAAGGCAGCTTATTTCCGGCGGCCAAATAGATCTGGTACCATTCCTCGCGGGTAAGGGTAACACTGGATGCCTGGCAGGAATCTTTTACCCGTTGCGGGTTCGTAGTACCAATGATCGGCTGCATGTGGGCAGGATGACGCAGAAGCCAGGCAATCGCAATGGCAGTATTAGTCACGCCCTTGTCTTCCGCGATCGCATTGATTTTTTGGTTGAGTTCGGGGAACTTCGGGTTATCCAGGAAGACACCTTCAAAGAAGCCATATTGGAATGGGGACCAGGGTTGAATAATAATATCCTTCAGGCGGCAGTAATCCAGAATGCTGCCATCTCGGTTGATGGAGCGGTCAATTTGCATGTTGACATTGATCCCTGCATCAATCATGCCCGTATTCGTGATACTAAGCTGGAGCTGGTCAAAGTGGATTTTCTGCTTTACGAATTTGCATAACAGTTCGATCTGCATCGGATTCTGGTTGCTAACCCCAAAATATTTAACCTTGCCATTGGTTTCCAGAATCGTGAACGCCTCGGCAACTTCTTCCGGTTCCATCAGGGCATCCGGGCGATGCAACAGGAGCACATCAAGATAGTCGGTTCTCAACCGCTTCAAACTGCCGTCCACCGCGTCCAAAATGTGTTCTTTGGAAAAGTCGAAACTATCCTTGCGAATACCGCATTTCGTTTGCAGGATCATTTTCTCCCGCAGGCTGGAGTTCATGTCCAGAGCCTCTGAAAATTTCTCCTCTGATTGTCCACCCCCATATACATCGGCATGGTCAAAGAAGTTGATGCCTTGATCCAAGGCTGTGTGAATCAAAGTGGATATTTCCTGATCAGTCATGCTGGAGATCCGCATACACCCCAACGAGATTTCCGACGCGTTCATGTCTGTATTGGGGACTTTGATATATTTCATCTCAATGCCTTTCTTGGGTGACCTGGAAGATTTCAAGCATCATCGATCATCGGAAACAGCAATTTGTACGTGGTTGATACCTGACCTTTTTATACCACAACAATCAACCGTTTATTTCAATCAATGCATCTCGGAACTCCGTAGCAAACTGTTTCGCTGCTTCTACAGGCGTTTTACTCTCTCCAATCGTTCGGACACAAGCCGTTCCCACAATCACTCCATCTGCCATTTTGCCTACTTCTTTGGCTTGTTCTGGCGTACCAATTCCAAATCCCACACACACGGGTGCGAAGGTGTGCTCACGCACGCGAGAAATCAAATCGCCAAGTCCCTCTGAAATGGATTTGCGTTCTCCTGTCACACCTGTCACCGAAACAAGATAGATGAATCCCTTTGCATTTCGAGCGATCATTTCCATACGTTCGTTGGGTGTGGTAGGCGCGAGCATTTGAATTAATGGCAACGCTTCGTCTTTGCCTACAGCTCCGCTCAGCGCGATAGAAAATTCGTCCGATTCTTCCATCGGCAAGTCAGGAACAATGAATCCATCCGCGCCTGCGTCTATTGAATCGCAAATAAATCTTTCCAGTCCATACGCCAGCATGGGATTGTAGTAACCCATTAAAACCAGTGGAATATCCACGCCGCGGTTGCGTAACTCTTTTAGGGCTTCAAGAGATTTCCTAATTGTGATGCCTTTTTCCAATGCAACTTGCGTTGCTTTTTGAATCACAGGTCCATCCGCGAGCGGGTCGGAGAAGGATAGCCCTACTTCGATCAAGTCCGCGCCGTTTTGGGCAAGCGCTTCGATCACGTCAATGGACGTGTCCAGGTCAGGATAGCCCAATGGGAAGTAGGGCATGAAGATTGGTTTGTTCTTAAAGGCGTTTTCGATTCGGTTCATAATGATTCCTTTGAAAGGAAATTAAACACGAAGTGCACAAAGTACACGAAGGGAGTCGTTTTGCCTTAAGGCTTTAAACCTTCGTGAGCTCACCTGCACTTCGATTTTTGAATTCCTTGGCAATTCATGGCAAATCGTGCCGGTGCAAGTGTGGTGTCCTTTGTGGTTAAAGATTTTCTCCTAACTCTTTAATAACCGTATTCAAATCCTTATCCCCTCTACCCGACAAATTCACCAAAATTATTTGATCCTTCCTCATCCTCGGCGCGCGCTTGATGACTTCCGCCACGGCATGGGACGATTCCAGTGCTGGAATGATTCCTTCCGTGTGGCACAAGGTTTGGAACGCGTTCAGTGCTTCTTCATCCGTTGCGGAGGTGTAAAAGGCGCGTTCGGTATCTCTCATCAACGCATGTTCAGGACCGACCGCTGCATAATCCAACCCCGCTGAGACGGAATGTGTTTCGGCAATCTGACCATCTTCATCCTGCAAGACATACGTGCGCGTTCCGTGAATAACTCCCACACGTCCTTTCGAGGGGTCGCCAAAGCGGGCCGCGTGTTTGCCTGAATCAATTCCACTTCCGCCCGCCTCGACGCCTATCAACTCAACCTGTTCGTCGTCTACAAATCCGCTGAAGACTCCAATCGAGTTCGAGCCTCCGCCGACACAAGCGATGACTGTATCAGGCAGGCGTCCCACTTCAATCAAAATTTGTTCACGCGCTTCACGCCCAATCACGGATTGAAACTCGCGCACCATCGTCGGGTAGGGATGTGGTCCCAATGCAGAACCAAGTAGATAATGCGTGTCGCGCACATTCGTCACCCAATCACGGATGGCTTCGTTGATGGCATCTTTCAACGTCTGCGTGCCCGAGGTCACAGGTCGCACTTCTGCACCGAGCAGTTTCATACGAAACACATTCGGCTCCTGGCGTGCAATATCCACCACACCCATATACACCACACATTCGAGTCCCAACAATGCCGCGGCAGTCGCCGATGCGACCCCATGTTGCCCCGCCCCTGTCTCTGCTACGATGCGTCCCTTCCCCATCCGCTTCACGAGCAATGCCTGCCCCAACGCGTTGTTGATCTTGTGCGCACCTGTGTGCGCCAAATCTTCACGCTTCAAGTAAATCTGTGCGCCGCCTAATTTTTCCGATAATCGTTTTGCGTACGTCAACGGCGTGGGTCGGCCTACGAACGATGCCATCAATTTGTTGAACTCATCTTGAAACGCGGCATCTGCTTTTGCGGATACGAACGCCTCTTCCAACTCGATCAAGGCGGGCATCAACGTCTCTGGCACGAATTGTCCCCCGTAAGGTCCAAATTTATGTGGCAATAAAGTTGTCATGATTCTGTTTATGCCAAAGTCAGGAGACTTTGGACTCCTTTCTTACAGACTGCACAAACGCTTTCATCTTGATCGCATCTTTCTCCCCTGGAACTGATTCCACACCCGAAGCCACATCTACACCCCAAGGCTTGACCTGCCGCACCGCGTCCGCGACGTTTTCTGGAGTCAAGCCACCTGCCAACAACAATGGATATTTCTTCGCCAATTCCGCTGCACTATTCCAATCTGCCGTAACACCTGTTCCACCGTATGTTCCTTTCACCGAAGCATCGACTAACAACGCGGGTGCATCTTCTCTTGCAAAGCCGTCCAGGCTCTGAGGAACTCCGCGAAACGCTTTGAATGCTTTTCCATTTAGTTCATTCAACATTTCAGATGTTTCGTCTCCGTGCAATTGTGCAAGACTTAAGCCACAAGTTTCCATCGTCGCGCGGACTTCGGCAACCGATACATTAACAAATACGCCCACATATGTGATGTGTCCATATTTCCTCATTACAGACATGATGTCGCGGCATCTACCAACGTCAATATACCGTGGACTTTTTGGATAGAAGTTAAAGCCAATGAGGTCAGCGCCTGCATCCCTCGCAGCGAGGGCATCGGTCACAGTTTTGATTCCGCAGATTTTTATTTTCGTCATAGTTTCTCTATCATGTCATTGCGAGGAGGAGCGAAGCGACGACAAAGCAATCTTCTCCTTATTAGTGAACCTCACTCAATAGGAGTCACCCGCTTAACAGGAGATTGCTTCGCCGCAAAGCGGCTCGCAATGACATCCACGCCTGAAAGTTCTCTCACCTTCGCACCAATATCTTTTGATGTCACCAATGCTTCACCAACAAGAATGGCATCGACGTTTGCTTTGGACAATCGCTCTACATCACTTGGAGTGAAAATACCAGATTCTGCCACGACAGCAAAATCTGAGGGAATCATTGGGCGTAATCGTTCTGTTGTTTCGAGTGAGACTTCGAACGTCGCAAGATTGCGGTTATTGATTCCAATTAACTTCACACTTTTCAACTTCAACGCGCGTTCGGTTTCGGCTTCGTCGTGGACTTCGACTAAGGAAGTTAATCCAAATTCCAATGCAATAGTATGTAAATCAGCAAAGAGTTCATCGTCGGTCAGAGCTGCGGCGATGAGGAGGATAGCGTCGGCGCCGTTGGCTCTCGCTTCGTAGAGTTGAACCTCGTCTATGATGAAGTCTTTTCTGAGCAAAGGTAATTCACACTTATGAGTAAAACGTAATTCCCGTAATGTTTCGAGTTTGCCCATGAAGAATTTTTCATCTGTGAGCACGGAGATGGCAGATGCGCCGTTTTGGGTATAGATGTCCGCAACCTGGAACAAGTCGAGGTGAGGGACGAGAATCCCTTTGGAGGGAGAGGCGCGCTTGAGTTCAGCGATCAGGCTCAACCTCACCCCCGCCCCCTCTCCTGAGAGGAGAGGGGAGTTGTGGCGGCGCTTGATTGCGGCAAGAAAATCCCTTGGAGCGGGAGAAGACTCTGCAGCGCGGCGTAACGATTGGATGTCGAGCGCCGCTATCTCCGTCTTTTTGTGCTCGATGATTTTTTCAAGGATGCTCATTGGATGGTTTGGAAACTTTGTGAAAACTCAACCAGCGCATTCATCTTTGCGAGGGCACTGCCACTATCGAGAGAAGCCGTGGCTTCATTAAGAGCAGACTTGAAATCGCCAGTTTCCGCAGCGAGGGCGGCAGCCGCGTTGAGAAGGACCGCGTCGCGGCGCGCGCCATTCAATTTGCTACTGAGAAGGTCGCGCATCATCTCTGCAGATTCGTCGGGCGTGCCGCCACGTAAATCTTGAACAGTGGATTGAGTAAGACCAAGGTCTTTTGGATTGAGTTCATACGTTTCAACGGATCCATCTTTGAGGTGACTGATCCGATTAGCACCCGTGGTGTTAAGCTCATCGAGACCGTTCGCGCCATGAATAACAAGGGCAGCTTTGGAACCGAGTTCGTTGAGGACATGCGCAAGCGGCTCCGTAAGCCTGGCGTCATAGACACCCGTGAGCTGGATATTCGCACCCGCGGGGTTTGTAAGCGGACCAAGGATATTGAAGATGGTGCGCTGACCGATCTCCTTGCGCGGACCGATGGCATGTTTCATGGCTGGATGAAACTTGGGTGCGAACATGAAGCCAATGCCCAGTTGGGCGATGGCTTGCGCGACCTGTTCCGCTGTGAGTTCGAGATTGACGCCGAGGGCGGAGAGGACATCCGCGGAGCCGCAATGAGAGGATTGGGCGCGATTCCCATGTTTGGCAACTTTACGACCTGTACCCGCAAGGACGAATGCTGCGGCAGTAGAGATATTGAAGGTATGCGCACCATCGCCGCCTGTGCCAACAATGTCATAAACAGATTCGTTTGTGTCGAGTTTAACTTTGACGGCGTTGTTTCGCATGGCACGAACGGAACCTGTGATTTCAGGGATGGTTTCCCCTTTCATGCGTAGCGCGACGAGATACGCTCCGATTTGCGCTTGCGTGGCTTGTCCTGTCATAATGACGTTCATCGCTTCTTCAGCTTCGTCAGCAGTGAGGTCAGTGCGATTGATGGTCTTGGCAATAAAAGGTTTTAGCATGGATTGTTCTCCTTTCGCGGGAGCGGGATTCAGATCTAAAAAGTTTTTGAGGATTTGTTTGCCGTGTTCGGTCAGAATGGACTCGGGATGGAATTGCACACCATAGGTTTGATGCTCACGATGTTTGAGTCCCATGATTTCTTCTTCGGAGGTAATAGCGGTCACTTCGAGCTCAGCAGGAATGGGATCATAGACCACGAGCGAGTGATAGCGCATGGCTTCAAACGGCGAAGGGATGCCTTTGAAAATGCCTTGCCCATTGTGAGTCACCATGGATGTCTTGCCGTGCATCAGACGCTGAGCGCGATCCACTTTGCCGCCGAAGACTGCGCCGAGGCATTGGTGTCCGAGGCAGACGCCGAGCACAGGGATCTTGCCATCGAAGTGTTTGATCGCGTCGGCGGAGATGCCATCGTCTTTGATAGGTTCACCCGGTCCAGGAGAAATAACGAGATGACTCGGGTTAAGGTCAATCAACTGATTCATCGTGACCTGGTCATTGCGGAAGACACGAATCTCCGCGCCGAGTTCGCCGAAGTATTGGACGAGGTTGTAGGTGAAAGAATCGTAGTTATCTATAAGTATCAACATAGTAAAAAGCCTTTCTAACCACTGAGACACGGAGACGCTGAGAAAACCGTTTTAAAAATCTCCGTGATTCCCCTGGCACCGTGCGGCTTAAGCCGTACCAGGGCAGGTGAGTGGCTCCGTCGTTAGGTCTTTTGTTATCCATCGTACTCGCCAAAGATGTCAACCTGATCGGCAAATAGATCGAGTGAGTATGCCAAGCCTGTTTTCTCGCGGACGAGTTCCATTGTGGCTTTGGCTTCGGCTTGCATGCGACGGATTCCGTTCGCGAGCACGTCGCTTGGAATCGTTGGATGGGCAAGATAATAGGCACGCTTCTCGCGAAATGGTTCAAGGAAGTTGTTAATAGCTACCGCAAGTTTTTGTTTGACTTCCACATCACCGACCTTGCCCACGCGATAACGTTCTTTGAGATCGTCCACTTCGGCTTTGGAGGGATTGAACGCATCATGGTAAATAAAAACGGGATTGCCTTCGACTGTCCCTGGGTCGGTGGCACGCAGACGTTTGGGATCAGTGTACATATTCATCACTTTTTGTTTTACGGTCTCTGCATCATCGGAGAGATAAATCGCATTACCAAGCGACTTGCTCATCTTGCCCTGTCCATCCGTGCCAACGAGAAGAGGAACATCACCGATGATCGAGTCAGGTTCGGGGAAGACTTCAGCGTACATATTATTAAAGCGACGCGCAAGTTCGCGCGCAAGTTCGACATGGGATTGATTATCTCGTCCCACAGGGACAACTTGCGCACGGGGAAGCAGAATATCCACAGCTTGCAAAACAGGATAGCCAAGTAAACCGAAAGGCATTGAGTCAATGTTGGCATCGCGCGCCATGTCTTTGAGCGTGGGCATCCGTTCGAGACGTGGCACTGTTACGAGCATTTCGAACAGCAGATTCAACTGATACGTTTCAGGAATCGCAGATTGGACAAATATCGTGCTGACATCGGGATCAATACCCACAGCGAGATAATCCAGCACCGTTTCGCGGATGTAGGTTGGAATCTCTTTGATGTATTCCGGCTCGGGCTTGGTGGTCAATGTGTGCAAATCTGCAATGATGAAGAAGGATTCGTATTGATGTTGCAGACGCACACGATTAGCAAGCGAGCCAACGTAGTGACCGAGGTGCAGTCGTCCCGTTGGGCGGTCACCGGTCAGGAGGCGGGGTTTTTGTGAAATCATAATTTATTTCCTTTCATTACATTTATGTCGTTGCGAGGAGGGTGCTCTTCCCGGCGACACTCCCGGGCACCGTGCGGCTTAAGCCGTACCAGGGCAGGTGTGCGCCGCACGTGATTTGCTTAGCAAATCATGCAGGTGAGCAATCTCTGATTAAGTGGACAACCCTGCTCGATGAGATTTCCGTATAACTGGAGATTGCTTCGCGAAGTGCGCTCGCAACGACATATTAACTGTTTGTTTCAGCCATTTCAATTGCTTTCAACATCGCAGAGGCTTTGTTCACTGTCTCTTGAAATTCGGTGGGCGGATCTGAATCCGCGACAATGCCTGCACCTGCCTGTACAGTGAACGTATTCCCACGTCCCACCATTGTGCGGATAGCGAGACAGGTATCCATATTGCCATCGAAGCCGAAGTAACCGACTGTGCCTGCGTAGGCGCCGCGCGCCTCGGGTTCGAGTTCGGCGATGATTTCCAGAGCCCGCACCTTCGGCGCACCGCTGACCGTCCCGGCTGGGAAGGCTGCGCGCACCAAATCGAAGGCCGTCAGGTCGGGTCGCAACTTGCCTTCGACATGCGAGACGATGTGCATTACATGTGAATATTTTTCGATAGTGAAGAAGTCGGAGACCTTTACTGTACCATATTCGCAGACACGACCCAAGTCATTGCGGCCGAGGTCCACCAACATCACGTGCTCGGCACGTTCCTTTGGGTCAGCGAGTAACTCCTGCGCGAGCCCGGCGTCAGCCTCCGCGTCGGCTCCTCGTGGGCGCGTCCCCGCGATCGGTCGGAGAGAGGCAGTTCGTCCCTCCAAACGGACAAACATCTCGGGTGACGATCCAACGAGAAATAACGGTTCATCGTCCACGAGTCCAAAATCAAAGAAGAACATATAGGGCGACGGGTTCAAACGTCTTACAGCGCGATAGACATCGAACGGTTCGACGTTCGTTTCGCGCGTGAAGCGCTGTGAAAGCACGACCTGAAAAATATCGCCTGCCGCAATGCGCTCCTTAGCATCACGCACCATGTCTTCAAAGCGTCCCTGGGTCATGTTCGAGCGCGTCTTTGAGGATTGCACCTCACGAGGCTGAGTTGGCGGAAGGGGCTGATGGATACACGACTCGATCTCATCCAGTTTGCGATTTGTGGATTCGACATCGCCCTCGAGCACGTTTGCAATGAGGGATAGGCTGCGCCGCGCATGATCGAACGCAATGACGGTATCGGCGAGGAGATAGATACCATCAGGAACTCTCGCGCTGAGCGGCGCCCTGTGGGCAGTGAGCTTCTGTCCCGCAGTCGAAGCGCGGTTCATTGTGGACTTGAGGGTTGGTTCGAAAAAGCGAACCGCCTCATATCCAAGATAACCGACGAGTCCGCCAATAAAACGAGGCACACCCGCTTGTGGCGTGAATTTGAAGCGACTCATTTCCTCTTGCAGAAAATATGTTGGGTCAACATTCTCATCGAATGTGACCACACGTGAAGAATCGGACTCTACAATTTCAATTTCATTCCCACGGATGATGTATTGCGCCTTGGGCTTGATACCGATAAACGAATAACGCGCGACCCGCTCTCCGCCTTCGACAGATTCGAGCAAAAAGGACGCGCCTTCCCCGCGCAATTTCATATACACACTGATGGGTGTCTCGAGGTCCGCCGAGATTTCGCGGATGACGGTTTGAGTGGTGGCTGTTGCTTCTAATAACATAACAACTCCTTTTGAAGTTCATGTCATTCTGAGCGAAGCGACACTCCCTGGCACTGCCCGTGATTTGCTAGGCAAATCAGGCAGGTGTGCGCCGCACTGCCGTTTGTTGCAGTGCAGGTGAGAATCTCTACTAAAAGGAGCGAGACTCTCACCGCACTGCGTTCGGCGCAAGTGTCGGTCGCAGCAAACGCTCCCTCAGAGTGACATAAAGTTGATTAAATTAAAATCCCCTCCGTCCGTTGGGACGAGAGGGGAGTCTCGTGGTGCCACCCAAGTTAACGCATTGCTTAATAAAAAATTCCCTGTGTGATGCAACAGGGAAAGGGAGCCAGCGTCACTCTTTTCAGGTACGTCGCGTTGCCTGCGGCATGCGGTTATACCCTTGCTCTATAACGGGAGCGCCCGAATTGGGTTACTAGTTACCGTTCGCCCGTTCAACTCGGAGGTCCATTCGGCTTCTGCGCTTTTGCCTTGCTTTCACCCTGCAGTCATTCCCGACTGCGTCTGCTTGGCTCTCTGGAAATCGCTTTGAAGCGTACTCGTCCTCGTCAGCGTTTTTGATATATTGTTGGGCGGAATTCTATGACGGAGAGAGGAGAATGTCAAGAGGGAGAAATCTAAATTACCACA
>DASWEH010000564.1:0-5994 GCA_036394895.1 Anaerolineales bacterium | reverse complement strand
ACACTCAAGGACAATATCTACTCCCAAGCTAGACCATGGAAGCTGGGATGGATCCTTTTCACTGAAGTAGCGGCAAGTTTCCCGTCCAATGATGAGGTTTTCTCCCTCCCCCTCTACTGTCTCGTCATACCTTCCATAAACAGTATCGTACTTGAGCAGATAAACGATATTTTTGATGGGCACAATATCATTGACCGCCACTAGCTCCAATCCTGGTGTGTCCATAATTATTTTTAATGCAGCACGACCAATCCGACCTAAACCGTTGATAGCAATTGTTGCCATTCTTACCTTCCTTCCTCGTTAAGTATTTTCGGGAAAAGGCTTTAAGCAGTCATCCGCTTTTCTGTAGTTGTTACATTAGACAATTGAAGATTGACAGCTCGCCTCTTTAGCAACACAGTCTGTACTTCTACGATGTACCATGGCACGCCCATACTCATTAGTTCCCCGAAAGTTGTTGTTTCTTTCGCTTGCACGTCTGCCACCATTACATGCCGCTATGATATCCGGAAAGCTTGAGCCACTAGCTTGTACAACACCTAGATGAAAAGCACGGTCACTACAATCAATCCCTTCCAAGGCTGTTCGGGATTCGCTTGGATCGCATACGACATCATCTTGATCGGCGAGATTGGGTCGGGCGGCGATTCAGCGGGCGGCAACGGTTTCGAAAACTGATGGAAGTATGTCTGGATCAGAGTCATGTCCGCGTAAAGTCAGACGCCAAAGCTGATATATTCTACTTGATCACTGGCAAAGGCCAAAAACCAGGAGTAGCAGTACGATGCCGAGCAAAAGAAGATCAGACGTTTTGGTCGCGGTTGTTTTGCCAGCATATTAAGAATCAAGCATCCTACGCCTGGTCTCATATCTAACGAGAAAGAAGACACCGAACTTCACCAGCGCTTGCACGATCACTAGTGCAAGAAGAATTTTTAGAATTGTCATGTACATTTTGTTTTCTCCTTGTTTGATCGCGTGTAACCACGACCATGCGCCAACTCACTTGATCATCGAAGCCGTACTAGTCTGTTGTTCATGATATTAATCACTGCGCTGATACTTACTGGTTCTGCACTGAAGGAGGGATCGTAACATCCATGCGGTAAACCGTCTCACCATCCGGTCTGCCTCTGACCAGGATATAGTAATCCTGGGTGGCGGACAAGACTCTGTTGAAGTAGGAAGCCTCCGCATGGTCAGACATCAACACCGTTCCATCCGCCCCCCAAATAACCAAGATGGCTTGGCCTTCGCTGAAGGACAAATTGACTGTCATGGTCTGCCCGCCTGAAGCAGAGAGCACATATTGGTCTGAGCCGGACGCCTGCAAATGACCCGTTACAGCGGCCGAAGCAGCGCCACTCTCGAAATGGATGCGCTCCGGGAGCGGTGTAGGCGGATTCGATTGCAAAGGCGGAATAGTAACCTTCAGGCTGTAATGCGTGCTACCATCCGGCCTACCCTTCAGCTGAATGTAATAATCCTGTGTCGAAGGCAGAACATCTTGAAAGCGGGTTGCTCCGGCGTGGTCTGAGAGCAGGACAGTTCCGTCTTGTCCCCAGATTACCAAGATGGCCCGACCTTCAGTGAAGGATAAATCTACTGTCATGACCTGCCCGGCTAAGGCAGAGAGCACATATTGGTGCGAACCCGAAGTCTGCAAAGCCCCCGTCAATGTGGTCGAGATAGCACCGGCTTCGAAATCAATTCGTTCCGGAGTCGGTGTGGATTGGGCCCCTGCAGAGGTTGGTATACTGGTCGGTTCCGTTGTAGTGGCAGGTGTTGGTGTAGCATTGAAATTCCCATTTGACCTGACCAAGTTGAGCACTCCTCGCCCATCATCGTACCAAATCATCAAGCGATCTCCGCTCGACTCGAACCTGCTAGTGGTCTCCAAAGCTTGAAAATAACGCTTTTCTTGTTGCCCAATACCCTCTTGCTGACATGCCATCAAAGTGTGGGTGATCTCGCTGAAAGAAAGCATGTTTCCTTGCACCTCATCATGGGCGGTATAAGCGTTGCAGCCTCCTGATCCAACAGCCTGTCCCTGTGCATTGAACTCGAGTGTGATGGTAGAGCCATTTACTACAGGCAGCTCACCACCCACTTGGCTGAACGATGCCAATGTCCATTTCGTATCGGCTAAGCTGCTTGCAGCTTCTGCGCTTTGTCCATCGCCTGTATTTGGTATCGATCCGACTTCTGGCGTGCAGGCTGTGAAGACTAGAAGTAACAAACCAATCATCAAAGAACTCAAACGCTTGTCTAAAGTAAACATAGAACACCTCACTACTTGCGGAAAAATCTGAGAGAATATCTCAAGTCGAGTCAAAGCCTGACTTGCCTGCCATCTTGCAGAACCACCCGGCCTTCCTCCAGAAGATCCTTGAGTTTTGCAAGATTTTCGGCCGCTGCTGATTTGATTTTTCCTGAGCCCAATCACTCTATTGCTGTAGGCAACCCTGAATCGAGTCTCCATTCATCCCGAATGAGAGTTGTATTTCCCTCATCTTGGAACGTAAGTGTCATCTCCAGTTTCGGGGATGATCGAGGCAGAGTCTTCACCACGACTTTACGGTTCTGGTCGAGATCTGTGATGCGCAAATCTTGCTCATCGGTCTTTCGAATCTGGTGATATACACTCCCAATCCCTATAGGACCATCAGAGAGTTTTGTTACTTTGAGAACGTAGTAATTCCATTTTGGAAGGTTTTCGAGATCTGATAAAAATGCGAAAACCTCAGCGATCGGACGGTTGATCCGAATAGTGTTGTCGATTTCAATCATAAGATATCTCCTTATTCACGTTAGCTGTTCAGCGATTTGAAGTGTAACAAAGGGCCTCACGGCGAGAAACAATCGAAAGATGTATTCAAAGGTGTAGCGAAAGGTGAATTCGCCAACAAAACGTGTCTACCGTGTATATCAGCGGCATGGGCGGTATAACTTTGACAGTCCATGATTACCGCCCAACTTGTATTGCATGTTTTGTTAGCGTGCTTTCAAGGCTATCACCAGAACAACGAGCAGGATGGCTACAGCAAGAAGGATTGCCGTAATCCATAACGGTGATAGTACCCACCACCAGGTCCACGAGATATAGCCAAGAAGTTTCAGAGTGATGAATACGATGGTGAGTACGCCTACAAAGCCAATACCCTCGGACGAACTTGATGAAAAAATATTCTTACTCATGCTAACCTTTCTGTCCAAAGCGGGCGAACATCAGAATGGACATCTAGACTGAGCAGTCTTCTAATCGGAATGACCGGTCACCATGCACACGATTCTGAATCATTGCTCACTTTAAAGAAACTCTTTCGCTGGGTGTCACATTCTGATAATGGACCTCTGATAAAACGTCCGCCTGATCAGAGATTCCTATTCCAGCATATCTTTTTACAGGGGAAGTCTCAGACGGAACAATTAACCGAATGCCATGTTCACGGAAGAGATAATCTGCGGCCCAGTTGATAAGCAAAACCAACCGGTTACGAAGTCCATTCAGGCGGTAGATGTGAAGGACAACCCACATTAGCCATGCCCCGAAGCCTCGGAACGATAACCCCCACAGACTGACAACAGCGGCGTTGCGGCCGATTACATCCCATGTACCATAGTCATGGTAACGAAACGGCAGCGGTGGCTGGCTTGCCAGTTGCCTTAGGATATTACGAGCGGCTGCACTGCCGCTCTGGATCCCCACCTGGGATACCATTGGGAGGAGACGCTCATCTTGTAGGATTCCCGCTAAATCTCCAACGACATAAGCCTCGGGATGGCCGGGCACTTGCAGGGTAGGAAGGACCTCCGTCTGGTTATGACGATTTATTGCCAATCCCCATTGATTTGATGGAATATTCCCCTGGACCCCGGCCGTCCAAATCACCGTTCGAGAGGCGATCTTGCTTTCATCCTTCAAGACAACTTCCTGAGGAGCGATCTTGATGATCTCAGATTTCAGGCGCACATCGACCCGCATTTTTTGCAAACGTGCCAGTGCATAATCACTCAGTTGCTTCGGCATACCTTGAAGCAGACGATCGGAGGCTTCCAAAAGCAGAACCTTCACCTGTTTGAAGTCCAGGTTTGGGAAGTCTCTCTCCAGCGAACCGTTGATGAGTTCCATCAGCGCGCCAGCGAATTCAACTCCGGTCGCACCCCCGCCAACAATAGTAAAGGTCAACCAACTCTGCTGCAGCTCTGAATCTACTTCGCAAGCTGCTTGCTCAAAACAGCGCAGAATTTGGTTCCGAAGCACCACTGCCTGATCGAGTGATTTCAAGGAAAATGCATAGTCGGCTACGCCGGGAATGCCAAAGTAGTTCGGCTTGCTGCCCAGCGCAACAACCAGGTAGTCATAGTGAATCTCATGGCTGGAAATCCTCACTACTTTAGCGGAAAAATCTACATCCAGTACCTCTCCCAGATAGAAATGTACATTCGGTTGTTTCCAAAAAATCTTCCTCAAAGGTTGGGCGATGTCTTCCGGCTCCAGCTCGGCTGCCCCAACCTGATACAAGAGCGGGAAGAACGTGTGGTAATTGTGGCGGTCAACCAACAAGACATTTACGGGACCATTCGCAAGCGTACGGGCAGCCCATAAGCCTGCAAAGCCTGCCCCAAGAACTACAACATTTGGAGGCTGAGCCTGACTCTTGTCCTTGACATTTTGACTGCCGTTCCAGCCGACCTTAGAACGATTCTTGTAAAGTGTTTGCATCGTTAATCTCCTATTTTGATCTAAACCGATAAGCAATGATTGCCTGGTAATTAGTAGTACATTCATTCTTGATATTCAATGGTGTTGACCTCATGTACTCATTCACGAAATCAGTGCGCTCCAACTTCCTCGCCAGGATCAAGTCGGTTGACGGATATCAGCGGCATTCCTAGATCACGGATCTTCTTTAACACCCCATGTAAGGCCGCCTGATCGATCACGGGCCCGACCAGGATCGTCCGTCCACTCTGATCTAATGTGATCGTAAAACCATTGAACCAATCCGACCACTGACCACTTAGATGACCCTGTATGACGATTTGATAGATGTCCAATCGATCAGAATTATGAACTGCGTAACGTTTATTCTTCATAACTTCATTTCCGATGAGTTCATTCTGATTCCTCTGAAATATATAGAATGCGGTAGACTGGGCCAGCGCTTCCCCTTCTGGGACCCATTCCTTAGGAAATTTAGCCTGAGTTCCCAGGCACATTCGTTGCGCGAAACCCTACTTGACGATGACTTCCGTCACAAAACGGCTTGTTCTTGGAGTGGCCACATCGGCACAGTGCGACGCGCGTATCTTCTCGAATAAGGCGTCCGCCTGATCCTGTAATTTGCAAATGTCCTCGGATATACAATGGACCGTTGAACCGCACGTCGATGGTTGTTTCCTCTGGTTGAGGTTCTTGTAGACCATCATCCAGCCGTTCGAAATGCAATGCCCCCGTTGGACAAGTCATGACCACATCAGCAATCTCATCCGCTGCTGCTCCATCAACCAAGACCCATGGTCGGGATTGAGGTTTGAACACGTCGGGCAAGCCCCGAAAGCAGTTGCCAGCGTGAATACACAGTTTTGGCTCCCAAGAGACGGCTATCTGGGCATTACGGTAAATCCGCTCAACGCCAGGTTGCTTGCGCTCTTCATTCTCGTCCAAGGATTCGATTTTCATTGTCTGATCACCTCCGAACTAAACAGGCATCTATTTGACTATCCAATACATGGATCTTTGTAGGCGAGCGATGTGTACAGCCTGCACGGTTCCACCGGGTTGAGTCAGGATCCGGATACCCGGAAGGCGTCAGTGTGTTCGGTTGCCCACTGGGCGAACGTGCGTGCCGGGCGGCCGAGGATCTTCTCCACATCGCCGGTGAGGGGCGCCGGGCGGCCGACGTCTCGAGCGTACCTGGCCATCAAAGCCTCGACGAACGGCTCAGGTGCTCCGTGCTCGACCATGCCCTGCTTAGCCGCCTCTGG
>DASWEH010000563.1:0-5191 GCA_036394895.1 Anaerolineales bacterium | reverse complement strand
GCATGCCAGAGCCTCGGCTCATACCGCAGCGCTTGAATACGATCGCTGAGGAACTTATAAGCCACCAGCACCAAAACAAAGATGCCCAGAATGATGCGCAAGCCATCCGGCGACATCGACGAAAGCAACGCCGTGCCAACTAAGGCGCCTACGATTCCGGCCGGCAACATACGCTTGACGAGATCAAGATCCCACTCTTTCCAATACATAGTCACCGCAAACACATCCCCGACCATCAACATCGGCAAGAGCACTCCAACAGCCAACGCAACTGGCAACACCAACGCCAAAATAGGTGTAAGCAATGCCCCCAAACCACCAAAGCCACCTTTTGCAAAGCCGATCATAAAACCGAGGATCGCGATGATGACAGCCACATAAACGACATTTTGATCAGTCCCTGGCATGACGGCTCATCACTTCTCTAACGGTGGGCGATTGCCGAACGTGACCGAGGGGGCGCCAGCAGGAGCCGCCCACTTCACGGCGTTTGCAATCACCCGAAGCACTTCCTTTTGATAGTAGGTGGGATACGTTTCATGACCCGGACGGAAGTAGAAGATTTTTCCCAACCCGCGTTGATAACAACAACCACTCCGGAACACTTCTCCGCCTTGAAACCAACTGAGGAAGACTAACGTATCGGGCGCAGGGATATCGAACCGTTCACCATACATTTCTTCACCTGGAATTTCGAAGTATGGCCCCAACCCGGCGGCAATCGGGTGGCCTGGTTCCACCACCCAAATACGTTCGCGCTCCTTGTCCTCACGCCAGATGAGATTACACGTAGTGCCCATCAGCCGTTGAAAGATTTTTGAGAAATGACCGGAGTGCAAAACGATCAACCCCATTCCATCCAGCACTCGTTCTTGAACGCGAGTGACGATCTCATCACTCACTTCACCATGAGCTATGTGTCCCCACCAGGTCAGCACATCGGTGTCAGCCAGCACTGAGTCGCTGAGACCATGTTCGGGTTCATCCAACGTCGCCACACGCACCGTCATCCCTTCCGAGCGCCGCAGGTGGTCGGCAATCGGTGCATGCAAGCCGTCCGGATAAACTTTACGAGCTTCTTCGTGCGACTTTTCGTGTCGATATTCATTCCAGATCGTAACTTTGAGAGTCATCGTTTCCCTCACACTTTACAGGCATTCCATGATTTGCCGCGCTCGCCCGAATTGCGTCCCACAGTTTTGCCATTCGCAGTCCCACTTCGGGCGGCGATGGATTGGGGATGCGACCACTGCGCACTGCCAGGAACTGTTCCCATACACCCAGTGACGGCGGCACAGGAATGGGAGTTGGGGGCTGATCACCTGTATGTTGAACAGCCAGAGTCTCGCCCCAAATTCCTGTATGCAAAATCCCCTTTTCGCAGAACACTCGAATTTCAGAAGCACACGAAGGAACAGCTTCACCACAAGCATGGAATGTGACCAATCCACCGGAGGCCAGGCGTCCCATCGCGACAGCTAACGTTTCGACCGGACGGCCATTCTGAACGAACCAAGCCGCCACTTCGCTAAAATCTTCGCCGGCGAGATCGGCAATGGTGTTGAGCAAGTGTGCGCCAGTATCGAACAGAAAGCCACCGCCCGAGAGGGCAGGCTCTTGCCGCCAGGTGTTAACCGTGAGAGGTCCCCAGTTCTGCCAAACGAGGCCACTGATCGTGAGGATGCGACCCAATTCATTCGCTCGTAGCAATTGTGAAGCCAATCGCACTTGCGGTGATAGACTACCTGGAAATGCCACAACCAATAATCGCCCAGTGCGGTCACGAGTTTCGATCAAACTGCGCGCTTCGTGGGCCGTCATCACCATTGGCTTTTCGAGCAAGACATCCATGCCCGCTTCGAGGCTGGCTCTCGCCTGGTCATGATGAAGGGCATGCGGGGTAATGATAAAGACGGCATCCAACTCAGCGCCGTACTCAGCGATTAACCTTCGCCAGTCCTGTTGATTGGGCGGTGGTGGCAATCCGGCCTCGACAAAAACGTTGGCAGCTTCAAGCGCCATCGCCTTGGAGGGTTCGCACATAGCAACGATGCGAGTCGTGGATTGCATCTTGAGCATTTGGCGAATATGATAGCGTGCCATGCCCCCTACTCCAATGACGGCCACACGGACGGGTGACGTCATAACGTCTCCCCTTTGTTTCCACGCGCCAAGCCCTTCCCGATCAGGTATTGATAACTCTTGCGGACCGCTTCCATAATATCGGTGGCATAGTGATCGAGTTCCACAATCAACCACTCGACCGATCCAGCGCCAGCCGCCACCACGCCCGGAATATCAACTACGCCCTCGCCGAGTGCTGTCATCGGCGCTTCAATCTGACAAGGACCATCCTTGACGTGCAGGAGAGGCGCGCGCGAACCAAGGCGACGGACCACCTCCACAGGATTCTGTCCGCCGGTTTGCACCCAATACACGTCGACTTCGAGGAATACGTCGGAGTCAAGGTGTTCGAGCATCACGTCGATAGGAATACGATTCTCCAATCGCTCATACTCAAACCAATGGTTGTGATAACCCAATTGAAGACCATGGGCTTTGGCAACTGCTGCGCCTTCATTAAGGGAGTCGCAGATATTCTTAATCCCATCTAAAGACTTATACTTTTCCGGCGGTTGCCAGGCCACGATCAAGCGTTCGCAATGAAGCGCGCTCATCGTGTCAATCATTTGCTGCTTTTGGTCACCGAGCGGCAGTGCACCATGCGCACTGGTCACTGTCAGGCCCAACTCGCGAAATAATTTGGCAGCCGAAGCGGGCGAGCCGCCAAACATATCCGCAGTTTCTACACCTATATAACCCATGTCGGAAACTTTGCGAATCGTGCCTTCAAAATCTTGAGCCAACAGATCACGAATCGTATAAAGTTGAAGGGCAATCGGGGTTGTCATAGTCTCATCCGTGTTAAGCAAGTTAGATAATTCAGGTTATTATCATTTCACCCAATTCAAAACTTTATGCTGCAGCGTCCCCGCCAAAGCGGGGCGGCAGTCCCACCGGCGATCTCTACTGAATTTGTAGAAGAGTCTTTCCTTAAAATGATCCTGTTTTGACTTCTCCCGCACGTTTGAGGGTAGCAATGATGACACCACTGGGCGAAGTTTTAGAATCCACCAGGGTATAGGAAGCAGGAATCGTGCCTTGAGCAAACAAGCGTTTTCCTGTACCGAGTGTCACAGGAAATATTTTGAGCCAAAATTCATCGACCAAATCGCGCTCCAATAACGTCTGAATCAGATTACCACTCCCATGCACTTGTAATTCAGGACCGTCTTCTTGTTTGAGCTGTTTGATTTCATCCACCACATTCCCGTTTAAAAAGACCGACCTGCGCCACTCGTGTGCCGTCAGCGTATTCGAAGCCACATATTTTGTTGCTTTGTTGATGCCAGCGCCTTCCTCCTCATGCTGCGGCCAATAGGAGGCAAAGATCTCAAACGTTTTCCTACCCAACAATAAATCAAAGGGCTGACTCATCTGCTCCGTCATGACATTGCCAAGAAACTCATCAAAGTACGGAACGGTCCATCCGCCCAGCGTAAAGTTACCACTGGTATCTTCTGTGGGTCCACCAGGACCCTGCATGACGCCATCAAGTGTAACAAACGTTAGAACAATAATTTTTCTCATAGAAACGATTCTCCTCGGCCCCACCCCTTCCCTCCCCAAATACGACAACGGAATTTAGATTGCGAATTCGAATTATGAATGTCGTATTTGGGGAGGATGCCCGCAGGCGGGAGGGGTCAACACTCACTATACCCGCAGGCGTAACACTCTGGGCGCACTTTGCCCGGGCATCCCTCCTCATTCACCACCGCGGCTTCGCCACACTCGCTCCGCTCGGGGCATAGGTCACCGATCTTCATGCTGAAATCTCCAAAACTTTAATGCGTCTCGCGGCTCTTTCCTTTTGGTCAATATCAAGTGTCATCAAAGGAAGATCAAGCCTCGCTGCGACGGTCACGTAGGTTGAATCTGCACCGCGCAGGCCAAGTTGCGCCGCCAGTTGAGCAGCTTCCCGTATGAGGGAATGCTCCATATCGATTAATTGTAAACCTGGTAGATTTTGCACCTGTTCAATTGCTTTTAATGCAAGAGAGGATGTTGTGCGGCGGCTGATCGCGCCGCCGATCTCTGCAAGCAGAAGTGAAGGTGCAAGAAACCGATCATCCCCCTGAAGTCGAGCGGACATCCACTCTTTTACGGGTTCATAGAAAACATCTTCTGAAACCAGCCTCGCTACCCATATACTGGCGTCAACTACGATAAACATTACCGCCGCGCTTCAGTCACTGCGTCTACAGCAGAAACACCCTTTGGCCAACGTGCCCCAATCTCCGCGGCTAAATTGTCAAGTTTTGCCCAAGCCTTATCACTGTTCTTTGCAGGCTTCACAGGAATTAACAAAGCGACAACCTCGCCATGATAGGTGACTTGAACCTCTTTCCCTGTTTCACGCACCATTCGAACCAACTCACTGGCTTGTTGTTTCAACTCTCGAATTCCAACTGTTACCATTTTCATCTCCAATTTGTATCTACAATTGTAGACACATTATAACATAGTACCAATACAAGAGAGGGCCAATTGCCTCGCCCTCTCAATCTGCCACATCTTAACACTCACTATACCCACACGCATAACACTTCCTGCATCCCTCCTCGTTCACTACCGCGGCTTCGCCGCACTCAGGACACAGATCACCGATCCTCATCTTTTGGGATGCAACTTCCATTTCCTCTTCGATCTTGTGACCCATGCCGCCATTACCATTAGGCTTCTCTTCGATCACAGGCAGCGCACCAGCTTTCTCACGCAGGTACATATCCAGCACCTGCCCGATGCCATCGGGCAGGGAGCGCACGCGGTTCGGTCCCAGCCCGAGGGAGCGTCCACCGCCGATGCCAAGCAATTGACGGACGATCTCGCGCATCCGGTCGGTCTGTTTGGTGGGCGAGGTCATACGAAGGATGTACGAGATGAGCCGCCCTATGGCTTCAGATACTGCGGCGGTCTCCGAGCCAGCCTTGGCCGTATTGATGAAGGCTTCGAAAGGCTGTTCGCCTCCATTCTCGTTGATGGTAACGAATGCTTTGCCAACGGGAGTCTCCACTTTATAGGTTTTCCCGACCAATGCACGTGGGCGCGGCTTCTTGGTATCCATAGG
>DASWEH010000562.1:0-6797 GCA_036394895.1 Anaerolineales bacterium | reverse complement strand
CGCTATGATCCATCCAAGAACGGATTTGATCATTTTAGAAATGATCCGAATGACCCGGATAGCTTAAGCAGTGACGCAATCTCTGTCATTTTCGAGGATTCAAATCATCGGCTGTGGATCGGTACCGGGGCAAACGGCGTCGAAGGGTCCGGCTTGAATCGGCTGGATCCTGCTACAGGAAAAGCTTTTCGTTATCAACATGATAAATCCGATTCTCAATCGCTTGCAAGTAACAACATCGCTTCCATTTATGAATCATTCGATGGAACATTCTGGATCGCAACTGGAGGATTCAGTTTGCATGGAGCTGGACTCGATCAATTCGATCCGCGCACAGGAACTGCCCGGCATTTTTCAAACAACCCAAAAGTCCCCGATAGTTTAAGCGCCAATGATCTCATGACATTGTGGGGCGATTCGAGTGGCATGCTCTGGATTGGTACTTGGTCAAATGGCTTGAACTTGATGAATCTTTCCAACCCTGGACATTTTTTGCATTATCAAAACGATCCGTTTTTTTCCGAAAGTCTTAGTGGCAATGAAGTCTGGTCAATCTATAAGGATCGCTCCGGCATATTATGGATTGGGACATCGCATAGTGGCATCAACAAACTCCCCTCAAACAGCGGGCAATTCAGTTTATACCGAAGCAACCCCAGCGACCCAGCCAGCCTAAGCACAAACGCAACCGGCGCGTTTTCAGAAGACAAGCATGGAAATATTTGGATCGCGACCTGGGGCGCCGGGCTGGAACGTTTCGATCCGGATGCCGGGCAATTCGAACATTTCCGCTACGAACGGGATAATCCTGACAGCCTCTCCGATAATTTATTTATGGCTGTCTATGTCGACCCATATGATACGGTCTGGGCGGGCACGCTTGGCAAAGGAATGAATCGCCTCAGCCCCACCATCAGTCGTGTCCTTCATTATTTACATAATCCGGAAGACCCAAATAGTCTCGCTGATGATAATGTCGCATCTATCATTCCTGATAAAAAAGGTGGCTTGTGGATTGGCACATTCGGTGGCTTGTCTCATTACAATCCCCACACAAATATCTTTACAAATTACAGCAACGATCCCGAAAATTCTTCCAGCCTGCATGAGAACAAAATTGTTAATCTCTATTTGGACTCAACCCAAAATGTGCTGTGGATTGGAACCTGGGGTGGCGGACTGAATCAACTTGATCTGAACGACCCGCTTTCCACGGATCCAAAACTTGCCACCTTTATCAACTATCGCAACAATCCCGACGACCCTTCCAGCCTCAGCGAGGACTCGGTCTGGGCAATTCATGAAACGGCTGATGGCTATTTGTGGCTGGGAACGCAAATGGGGTTGAATCGCTTTGATCCAAACACAAAAACATTCCAGCATTACACCGAGAAAAATGGGTTGCCCAATAATGTGGTGCTGGGAATTCTTGAAGACGATCATGGAAAGCTTTGGCTCACTACCAATAATGGTCTGTCGCATTTTGACCCACAGACAGAAACGTTTACCAACTATGATTCATCTGATGGTTTGCAAAGCAATGAATTCAATTCGAATGCCTACTTCCGCGCCCATAATGGGACTATGTACATTGGCGGGATCAATGGCTTTAATCTCTTCGACCCGCAGAACGTCAAGCCAAATCCTGTTGCGCCACAAGTAGCAATGACTGGTTTCGAAGTTTTCAATGAACCAGTAAAAGTTGATCTTTCCGGGCGCGAACCAATCCAACTCTCCTACAAACAGAATTTCATCTCCTTCGAGTTCGCTGCATTCGATTTTCAGGCGCCCCAAAAAAATCAATACGCCTATAAACTGGAAGGCTTCGACAAGGATTGGATCCAGGCTGGCAATCGTCGCTTCGCCACCTACACCAATGTTTCCGGTGGACAATATGTGTTCCGTGTGAAAGCCTCCAATAGCGATGGGGTTTGGAATGAAAAGGGAGTCGCCATCCCGGTCTTCATTACGCCACCTGTCTGGCAAACCTGGTGGTTCCTTGGCTCACTAATTATTGTTGTGGGCGTGATCGTTGCAGGTGGATTCAGGTGGCGGTTGAATACGATCCGTGAACAAAACGTTTATCTGGAAACACAGGTTTCCGAACGGACATCTGAACTGCGCGAGACAAACAAACTGCTCGAAAAGGAAGTGGAGCAGCGCAAACGTGCTGAAGCGGAACTTGAAAAGCGCGCCGCCAATGAATTGAAACAATCTGAAGCGCGTTTTCAAGCCCTTTTTGATAACGTCGCGGTGGGAGTCGCGGTAATGACTCTTGGGCGCAGACCGATTGCTTTCAATGCCGCCACAGAAAGAATTATCGGCTACAACGCCGAGGAAATGCAAAACGTCGATCCACGTTCATTAGCTTTGCCAGAAGACCGAGGCATGGATGTTGAATTCTTCAAGGAATTGATCGAAGGGAAGCGCAATTCCTATGTTATGGAAAGACGTTACCGTCATAAGGACGGCCGCGTGTTCTGGGCACGTATCAATTATTCGCTGGTGCGCGATCTCGATGGCAATCCTGATTATCTGATTGGCATCATCGAAGATATCGATGAGCAAAAACGGGCGGAAGAACGGTTTGCAGAACAGGAAGCTGAATATCTCCTCACCCTCCAGCAGCGTGTGACGGAACGTACACACGATCTAGAGGAAGCCAACCAGCGTCTCCAGAAAGAAATTGAACAGCGCGCAAAGATCGAAAAGGAACTTGCGGAAAAAGCCGCAAATGAAGCAGTGACCGCTGACCGCACCCGCCTGGCGCGCGACCTGCATGATGCTGTCACACAGACATTGTTTTCCGCCAGCCTGACCGCGGAAGTGTTGCCTGATTTATGGGAAATGGACGTTGATGAAGCAAAAAGATCAACAGAGGAATTGCGGCAACTCACGCGCGGCGCATTGGCAGAAATGCGGACACTTTTACTCGAGTTGCGCCCTGCCACACTGACTCAGACTCGTTTAAGTGATCTCATCCGGCAGTTATGCGAAGCCTTCATTGGGCGTTCAAGATTGCCCATCATATTGAAGATCGAAGGCGATTGCAAACTTCCGCCAGAAGTACAGGTCGCCTGCTACCGGATCGCGCAGGAAAGTTTAAACAATGTCTTCAAATATGCGCGTGCAACGGAAGTGAAGGTTGATCTGTTCATCTCACCGGCCTGTGTACGCTTTGAAGTATGCGATAACGGGATTGGGTTTGATCTGTCGGGTGCCAAACCGACCAGCCTTGGCATGCGGATTATGCGCGAACGGGCCGAAGCCATCGGCGCAGACTTTCGTATCTCCAGCACTCCAGGCTCCGGGACTTGCGTCGAGGTGACCTGGAATGAAAACCCAAATGTAAAGTTGCATGTTTTATAAATCAACTCGCGCTCCCGAAAATCCTCGGGACTGTAGTGAGCGGAGCGACGAATGTTCTCCCTGGCGGTGCCAGGGCAGGTGTTGAGGAGCGTAGACGAAGCGCCACTGTTCAAGCAAAGATAAAATACGGAGACACTCATGATCAAAATCCTTCTTGTCGATGACCATACCGTTGTACGAAGCGGTTTATCCAAATTCCTGATGGTCAATAAAGACCTCAAGCTGGTCGGCGAAGCCTCAGATGGCGCGGAAGCCGTTCAGATGGTTTCGCTTCACAAACCTGATGTTGTGCTCATGGATTTGATGATGCCGGGCGTGGATGGGATCACTGCCACGCGCGAGATCCATAAGAAATATCCGCAGGTCAAAGTCATTGCACTGACAAGCTTCGCCGAACAAAATATGGTGCAGGGTGCGCTCCAAGCCGGGGCGATTGGGTATCTGCAGAAAAACGTGACTGCCAAGGAATTGGGAAATGCCATCCGCTCGGCCTATGTCGGGCGAATGACCCTCTCGCCCGAAGCAACTCAGGTGCTGGCGCAATCTGTCGCACAACCGCAGATTCCCGGGGAACAATTGACGGATCGCGAACGGGACGTCCTCAAATGCATGGTGGATGGACTCAACAATAACGAGATCGCGGATCGTCTTGTTGTCAGTCTCGGAACGGTTAAGTTCCATATTTCGAATATCTTCCACAAGCTGGGCGTCGATAGCCGCGTGGAGGCCGTCAAACTGGCGATCGAACAAAAGCTGGCGTAGCCCCAGCCCCCACCGCCCTGACGGGCACCTCCCCCAAATCCGCCAGAAAAAAAGAATAATTATCTAAAGACTTCATGGCGTATTTGAGGGAGACTGGGAGGGGGCTACTATCCGTTCGGCTAGGTAAAATACTCAACTAGAGGCAGATACACTTGGACCTCGCTTGTCATAAACTACAAGCGAGGTCCCAATGATTCGAATTCTTATTGCTGATCCAGATTCTGCAACCCGCAAAGCACTCTCCCTCTTGCTTCACCGCAAACTAGGCACGAATGGCATTATTGAAGTAAAAGATGTTGAGACGTTGATCCGTTCACTCGCAGATACCCCTCCTGATCTACTCCTGCTTGATTGGCGACTGTATGGCTCTCCTGCCACGGAAACCTGTCGGCTGCTTCGAAAGGCATATCCTCATCTGAAGATCGTCCTGCTCAGCGTGGACGCCAATGATGCGACCGCAGCCAAGGAGGCCGGCGCAGATTTCATCCACAAAGGCGCATCTCCCGATGAATTAATTGCTACGTTGACGCCGCTTTTACGTAAAGAATAATAAGTCTTACAGAGTACCGCATAATTAAGTAAACTTCATATTTTGATTCCAGCTTACAAAACAGTTCAATAAGTTTACTTACGCATGTTCCACATGCGTGAGACAAGCGGTAATAATCGCCGCCGGGGACGGCGGCTTGAGCATAAACTTGTACTGTGAAAGGAGAATGAAATGCAAACAAATCGCTCTAATGCTGGCGCGCTGATCGCAGGCACGCTTTTGATCCTCTTCGGTCTCATGGCTCTGGCAGGCCAATTTTTCCGCACGGTGGATTGGGGTTTCCTGTGGCCCTTCGCCATCATCGGATTTGGGGCCCTGTTTTTCGTGGCAATGTTCGCAGGTGGGAAAGGTGCCGCGGCATTCGCCATCCCCGGCAGTATCGTCGGTGGGATCGGCCTGGTCTTGCTCTTCCAGAATATTACTCAACATTGGGAATCCATGTCCTACTTCTGGACGCTGATCATCCTGTTCGTGGGTGTCGGCATCTATGTTATGGGATGGTATGGTGGTGACGAGAATCAAAAACGTTCAGGGGTGCGCGTGATGAAAGTAGGTTTCATCCTCTTCATCATCTTCGGCGCCTTCTTTGAGATGATCTTCTCGTCATTCAGCAACATCATTTTCCCGGTGCTGTTAATCCTCTTGGGTGCCTATTTGGTCTTGAGCCGCTCAGGGCTGCTTGGCGCGAAGAAAACCGATGAGCCATCGGATCATTCGATCCCACCGGCAAGTTAGAGAATCATCCTTAGAAAGAAGGAAACCATGGAACACAGAAGATCGTTATTCGGTCCGCTATTGCTGATCGCGGCCGGTGTCGTTTGGCTGCTCGTCAAATCGGGAACCATTCCCGCTGCAAATTTGTGGGCACTCACTCACATCTGGCCCTTCCTGCTCATCGCGGCAGGCCTGGGTATAATTCTGAGATCGTACTGGAAATACACATCCCTGGTATTGGATGTGCTTATCATCGGGGGCGCGGTATTGGCAATCCTCTACGCTCCGCAATTAGGATGGACGAATCCGTCTATATTCGCTATGTTCAATAATGGTGAACCCTTCATTGGTCCCGGGGAACGTGGCTCTGGCAATGTCATCTCACAGACACGCGAAGTAAGTGGTTTTGAGGCGGTCAGCGTGGCATACCCCGCTCAAGTTTTGATCAAACAAGGCAATGCCGAATCCCTCAAGATAGAAGCAGATGACAATCTTCTGCCTAACCTGAAAACACAGGTTAAGAACGGCACGCTCGAAATTTTCTATAAAAGAGAGAATGGCAAACACGTCAACCCGACGAAGACCGTGAAAATCACAATCGTGGTCAAGGATTTGAAAAATGTAGATTTCACAAGCGCTGGTGAACTGACTGTAGAAAATCTTAAAACGGATGCTCTGGATGTTTCACTGAGCGGCGCGGGTAGCTCAACCGCCTCAGGCACAGCCGATGATCTCAACCTGACCATCAGCGGATTCGGCGACTTCAAAGGTGCCGACCTTCATAGCCAGGATGCGCGGGTGGACATTAGTGGCGCAGGCAGTGCCACCGTCTGGGTAGATAACGACTTGAATGCCCAAATCTCAGGCGCTGGCTCCATAAGTTATTATGGTTCAGCATCGGTAACCAAACAGGTCAGCGGTGTTGGCGGTGTTAATCATATCGGCAACAAATAAGAAATTGACTCCAATCCAAACTGTCCACCTGGATACACTATCCGTTCGGATAGCGAAAACTCCCCTACTGGTAGGGGAGTTTTTTGTTTGTTATGGCTACTATGTAGCTATATTCAACCTTGCGAAGGCTTGCCGTTCGGTGAAAGTGAAACTCTAAAGATCGAAACCCTGGCAAGGTTCACTAAAAAGGAGACTGCCATGAAAACAATTTCTCAACCCGCTGTTATTACCCCAAGCATTCTCATTTTGGCTTTGCTTGCGGCCGCAGTTGTGTTCATCGGTGCAATGGGCAAGAGAGTGCCTCTGCTCTCCAACATTCGCGTGGATATTATCCTGCTGGTCATTATTGGAATGACCATGTGTACCCAAGGTGGGATTGGATGCGTGGCCGCGACTGGTCAGTGGTCGCATCCACTTTCGATCATCGGATACATTCTCGGCGGTTTGA
>DASWEH010000561.1:0-7650 GCA_036394895.1 Anaerolineales bacterium | reverse complement strand
GGCGCGCGACCCGCGCTGGGGCCGCGTGGAAGAAACCTTCGGTGAAGATCCCACACTCGTCAGCCATTTTGGAATGGCATATATCAAAGGCTTGCAATCGGAAGACATCGCTCAGGGAGTTATGGCGACGGGCAAGCACTTCATCGGTCACAGCCTCTCACAGGGTGGGCTCAACTGCGCGCCTGTCCATGTAGGCATGCGCGAAATTTATGATGTGTATCTGGCTCCGTTCCAGGCGGCGATCCGTGATGCAAAACTCGCCTCTATTATGAATGCCTATCCTGAATTAGATGGGGAAGTGGTTGCGGCTTCGCGTCATATCCTCACGGATCTGTTACGGCATGAATTGGGTTTTGAGGGTGTCGTTGTCTCGGATTACGAAGCGATCGCCATGCTCAATAATTATCATAAGGTTGCCGCCAATATTTCTTACGCGGCGAGCCTGGCATTGAATGCGGGCATTGATGTTGAACTGCCAACGAGTGTTTGCTATGGTGATGCGCTTAAGGAGTCCCTGGATTGTGGCGATGTTAACATCGAACTTGTGGATACCGCTGTTCGGCGTCACTTGCAGAAGAAGTTTGAACTTGGCTTATTCGAAAACCCGTATGTGGAAGAAGGTCGCGTGTGGGAAGTTTTTGAAACTTCCGAACAACGCCAGTTGGCACGTGAGATTGCGCGCAAGAGCATGGTCTTGTTGAAGAACGATGGATTGTTGCCTCTCCAGAAAACAATTAAGACCCTGGCTCTGATCGGACCAAACGCCGACGATGGCCGCAATCAACTCGGGGATTATTCCTACTCAGCGATGCGGCAATTGATGCAATTAAAAGCCTCGGCGAACTCTACGTTTCTCAATGTAGATGCGGATGCGTTGACAGAATATGATGTAAAGATTGCGACCCCGCTGGCAGGTATCCGGTCTGCCGTTTCTGCTGAAACCAAAATTTTGTATTCCAAAGGTTGCGATAATCTGAGCAATGATATATCAGGTTTCGAGGAAGCAGTGAAAATTGCAAAACAAGCCGATGTTGTAATACTAGTCCTTGGTGACAAAGCGGGATTAACGCCTGATTGCACCACGGGTGAAACGCGCGATAGTGCGGATTTGAAATTGCCTGGTGTTCAGGAAGAGCTGGCGAAAGCGATTCTCGCGACGGGTAAACCTGTTGTGGTGATCCTGGTAACAGGTCGCCCTTACGCTTTGACCTCATTTGCCGAGAATGCAAATGCTATTCTGGAAGCCTGGCTGCCTGGCGAAGAGGGTGGTTCTGCGATTGCAGAAATTATCTTCGGCGATGCAAATCCGGGCGGGAAGTTGCCGATCACATTCCCGCGTTCGGTCGGGCAACTTCCGATTTACTATAATGCCAAACCATCCGGGACAAAGTCTAATTGGTATATAGATTATGTGTCTGAAAAAGTCGCGCCGCTCTATCCATTTGGACATGGGCTGAGTTATACCTCGTTTGAATATAGCGATCTGGTGATTAAGCAAACTAAGATAACAGCAGATGAGAGTGTGAATGTATCACTCAAAATAAAAAATACGGGTCAGGTCGCAGGGGAGGAAGTCGTCCAGCTTTATATTCATGACGAGTTTGCGTCCAGTCCGCGCCCGATAAAAGAGTTGAAAGCGTATCAACGCCTGCGGTTGGAGCCAGATGAAACGCGCACGATTACTTTCCATTTGCCTGTAAACCAACTGGCATTTTACGATGTGGATCTGAACTTAATCCTTGAAGCTGGTAGAATCAATGTAATGGTGGGTAGCACGTCGGAAGATATTCGTCTATGTGGTGAGTTTGAGATCATCGGCGACAAAAAGATGATGGTGAAAGATCGTGTATTTGTTTGTCCCGTCTCAGTAGAATAGGCTGAACATGACAACACAATATTTCCTCGGCATTGATACATCTACAACCTCAAGCAAGGCGCTATTGATCGATGAGTCTGGTACGGTGATCGCAGTTGCCTCTTCATCACATACGTTGCAGACGCCGCGCCCATTGTGGTCAGAACAGGATCCGCGCGAGTGGTGGGATGCGGTCTCAGCGAGCATCCGGTCTGTCTTGGAACAGGCAGGCATCGGTGGGGAAAGAATCGCGGCGGTCGGTCTGACGGGTCAAATGCATGGCTTGGTTCTGCTCGATGAAGCAGGAAATGTTCTGCGTCCAGCCATCCTGTGGAACGACCAGCGCACGCAGAGTCAATGCGATGAGATCCATCAAATCATTGGCAAGGAAAAATTTATTCAGATCACAGGCAACATCGCGCTGACGGGATTTACCGCGCCGAAAATTTTGTGGGTGAAGGAAAACGAGCCAGATATTTTCGCGAAAGCAAAACATGTGTTATTGCCAAAAGATTACATCCGCTACAAGTTGACGGGCGAATACGCCATGGACAAAGCCGATGGTGCAGGCACTGTCTTGTTCGATCTGAAGTCCCGCGATTGGTCCGATGAAGTCTTAGCCGCGCTCGATATTCCGCGCACGTGGATGCCGAAAACGTTTGAAGGACCCGAGTTCACCGGATGTGTGACGGAAGAAGCTGCGTCACTCACTGGACTAAAAGTTGGCACGCCGGTTGCAGCGGGCGGAGGTGACCAGGCCGCGCAAGCTGTTGGCGTCGGTGCTGTGGAAGCGGGCATTGTTGGGTTGACGGTGGGCACAAGCGGTGTTGTGTTTGCCACAACGCCCTCTGCACTGATCGAACCCGAAGGGCGGCTGCACGCGTTCTGTCATGCTGTGCCAGGCATGTGGCATTTCATGGGTGTGATGCTTTCAGCAGCTGGAAGTTTGCAATGGTATCGGGATGCGCTTGCACCAGATGTGGGCTTCGATGATTTGTTGAAGGAAGCGGAGACGATTCCGGCGGGGAGCGAAGGCCTCCAATTCCTACCTTATCTCACTGGGGAACGGACGCCTTACCCCGATCCACTGGCGCGTGGCGCCTTTATTGGCTTGACCATCCGCCATAGCCGCGCTCACATGACACGTGCTGTGCTCGAAGGTGTAGCGTTTGGTTTGAAAGATAGTTTTACATTGATCCAAAATGCAGGGCTGGGCGCGATCACACAAGTGCGCGCTTCGGGTGGTGGGACGAAAGGCGCGCTGTGGCGACAGATCCTCGCGTCAGTCTTGGAAGCGGAATTGGTCACCCCCGAAGGCACGACCGAAGGTGCAGCCTATGGCGCGGCATTGTTGGGGGGTGTTGGAGCAGGCGTGTGGTCAGATGTTAACTCCGCTTGCAAAGCCTGTATCAAGATCACGGGAAGCACGTTACCGAGTTTATCGCAGGTGGATGCTTATCGAAAAGCCTATCCGCTGTATCAAGAGTTATATCCGGCGTTGAAATCCAGTTTTGAGAAAATGTAATATCTAAAGTCGCTCCTAGCGCCGTCCACGGCGCGGCATTAACAACAATGTAATCGCCGCCGAGGACGGCGGTTTGAGCACAATTGGGAAAATGTAGTATCACGCTGATTTTTAACAATGAGGTGTAAACTATCAGTGTGTCTCGCACGATTTTGCTAGTAGATGATGATGCTCTGATGCGCCGCAGCCTGGCTTTCCATCTGGAGCAGGCTGGATACCAAGTCCATACGGCTGCCAATGCCGAAGACGCAATTTTATTCGTTCGCAATTCGCCTCCCGATCTCGTCATGCTTGACATTGGTCTGCCGGGCATGGATGGTCTGGATGCCCTGCGTGAAATTAAATCTCAACATAATTTACCAGTCATCTTTTTAACCGGTCGCCGCCGCGAGCTGGATGAGGTCCTTGGCTTGGAATTAGGCGCCGACGATTACATCACCAAGCCTTTCGATGTCGATGTGGTATTGGCACACATCAAAGCGGTGCTCAGGCGCAGCGAAAAAAATCCTCAGCAAGAAAAGCTAAATCAAATGATCGTTGTGGGGGACTTGGAAATTGATTCCCAGGCTCATACTGCGATATGCGCCGGGCATGCCCTCGAACTATCTCCCCGAGAATTTGATCTGTTGTCCCTTCTGGCGACTCAGCCGGAAAAAGTATTTTCCACGGAAGAAATATTGGCACAGGTGTGGGGTGCAGAATTCGTGGGACAGCCTCAAGTTGTTTATGTCCATATTCGCTGGTTGCGCCAAAAGCTCGAAACGGATCCTGACCATCCCCGACGCATCCTGACCGTGCGAGGTATAGGTTATAAACTGGTTCCCCAACCAGCCAGGTAAAACCAGAATGTTCCGTTCTTTGCGAACTCGTCTTATTTTGAGTCATATCTTACCAGCTTTGCTGATCATTCCTTTGATGGGCGCGGCGATGGTGTATGTATTGGAAACGCGCCTTTTGCTTCCCACGGTCTACAGCAATTTAGCCAAGGAAGCAAAACTCATGGCTGCCATCACACGCAATGAGCCTGTGTTTTGGCGGAGCCGTGAGGCAGCTCAGGCACTAGTGAATGGTGCTGGTCCGTATTTAAATGGACGATTTTCCCTGGTCACTCTGGATGGACATACTCTGGCATCCAGCGACACTTCTCAAGCCACAGTAGGAGCACCATTGGTGGAATTGCCTGACATGACCAACGTTCGTCAGGGTCAAGTCGTTGAGTTGCGAAATGGACCACTGGCAGAGGCGATTGCCCCCGTCTATGATTTGCGTGGTCGAGAGATCGGTGTGATCCGGATGACGACACGGGTGGTATCTCTGTCCGATGAGATATTTCAAATGCGGTATCTGCTCGGGTCTATCTTGTTGATCGCTGTGCTGGCAGGGCTCGGACTTGGCTCCTATCTGGCAATCGGTATCAATCGCCCCATTCAGCATGTGACGCGTTCGATCCAGGCGTTGGCGCAAGGCGATTGGCAGGCGCACGTGGAAGAACAAGGACCCGATGAAATGCGCTTGTTGGCAGGGGAAGTCAATGCACTGGTGGATAAATTGCACAGTTTGGAAAACGCGCGGCGGCAGTTGTTAGCCAATCTCGTGCATGAGCTGGGACGTCCGCTGGGTGCCATTCGTTCTGCCATCCTTGCCTTGCTCCATGGCGCGGATAAAGATTCACAGCTCGCGAACGATTTACTGACTGGCATGGATGAAGAAACGGTCCGTTTGCAGCATCTGTTGGAAGACCTGGCAGGCTTGCACGATCAGGTCCTAGGGAAATTGGAGTTGAATCGCTCGCCGGTCCAACTCAACGACTGGCTGGTCAGTACCTTATCGCCATGGGAGGCGGCGGCTCGGCAAAAAGGATTAGCCTGGGAAATGAATCTTTCGCCAGATTTACCTGTTGTGAGGATTGACCCGGACCGCATGGCACAGGCGCTTGGCAACATTCTTAGCAACGCGATCAAGTTCACACCTTCAGGCGGCAAAGTATCCACAACGGTAAATTTTGAGGGTGGACAGCTATCCATTCAAGTCGCAGATACTGGACCAGGCATCCCTCTCGATGAGCAGGAAAAAATCTTTCAACCGTTCATTCGCGGAAGCCAGGGACGCCGCATCGTGGAAGGGATGGGGTTGGGGTTGAATATCGCCCGCGAGATTATCGTGGCGCACGGCGGGGATATCAAATTGGAGAGCACGCCTGGCGTAGGCAGTCGTTTCATTTTGCAATTTCCGGTGGAAGTCCAGGCTGGAGCGTAAGTCTTTGAAGTAACTGGAACTTTTCGTCTGAGCGTAGTGAAGCGCAGTCGACAACTGCGCCTGCGCGCAGTGCAGGCGAGGACATTTCAGCAATTACGCTTCGATTGAGTAGCACTCAGCGCGAAGTAACTTCCTGGCTTAAGGTAACCATAAGGTTCGCTTATTCTCCCGATAAAGTCAAAAATGGTTCTGGGGCGTATGATGCAGCCTGTATTGACATAAGGAGAGAATTATGAAAAAACGAATCGTTTCAGTTTCAATCATAGCTGTACTCGCAATGATGATCCTGACAGCTTGTGGAGGTGTGGGCTTGCCCAACATCGATCTTTCGCCGACTCAAGCGGCACCGAATCAGCCTGCTGCTTCCGCCCCGACACTGACTTCCCCGTTGCCGGCGCAGCCAGTGGTACCCTCCGGGGCTTCCGGTGATTTGCTGGAAGCCTATCAGGGAACGTTAGAAAATATCTACAAAACGGTCAGTCCATCCGTCGTAAATATCCAGGTGGTGGAGCAGGTCGCTGCATCCGGGTCTGACTCGAATTCAATGCCTGGTTTCCCGTTCTTCAACCTGCCGCAGGGACAGGATCAGCAGCCTCAGCCACAGTTCCAGAGCGCACTCGGCTCCGGTTTCGTCTGGGATCAGGAAGGGCACATCGTGACCAATAATCATGTTGTCAATGGTGCCGATAAGATCGAAGTGACCTTCAGCGATGGGACGACTGTCCCTGCCACGTTAGTGGGCGCTGACCCAGATAGCGATCTAGCCGTGCTCAAAGTGGATGTGTCAGCAGACAAATTGCACCCCGTGCAAATGGCTGATTCCAAGTCCATTCAGGTCGGTCAATTGGCAATTGCCATTGGCAACCCCTTTGGTCTGGAAGGTTCCATGACCACCGGCATCATCAGTGCATTGGGACGGTCGCTTCCAGTGGATGAAACTTCTCTTCAATCTTATACAATTCCAGACATTATCCAGACCGATGCACCGATCAACCCTGGTAACTCTGGTGGTATCCTGGTCGATGCACAAGGACAGGTCTTGGGCGTGACCTCCGCAATTGAGTCGCCTGTGCGTGCCAATGCCGGAGTCGGTTTTGCGATCCCATCCGCCATCGTGAAGAACGTCGTGCCTGCTTTGATCAAGGACGGAAAGTACGTTCACTCCTGGCTGGGGATTAGTGGCACAAGTCTGATCCCCGATCTGGCGAAAGCGATGAACCTGGACCTCAGCCAGCGCGGTGCTTTGGTTGAAGAAGTGATGCCGAACAGTCCTGCCGAAAAAGCCGGATTGCGTGGCAGCAATCAGCAAACCACCATTGAGGGGCAGACTGTCAATGTTGGCGGCGATGTAATCACTGCGATCGATAATCAAAAAGTTCTTCAAATGGACGAACTTATCGCTTATTTGGCCGGCAGCACCAAAGTGGATCAAAAGGTCACCCTTACCATCCTTCGCGACGGCATACAACAAAACCTGGATGTGACCCTGGCGGCTCGCCCCTCTGCAGAAGAGCAGGCGAACGCAAACCCGCAGGGTCAAGCTACGCAGGGAATCCGCCTTGGAATCCTGGGAATAACTGTTGATCAATCCATTGCCAGGGAAATGAATCTTTCAGATGGACAGCAAGGCGTACTCATCCAACAGGTTCAACCCGGCAGTTTGGCAGATACAGCCGGGTTACAAGGTGGTTCGAAGACCGTGACGATCAATGGACAGGATGTGGTGGTTGGTGGTGACATCATCACAGCCGTCAATGGTCAATCGATTGCCAGCGTTGATGAGTTGCGAGCCAGCCTCGAGCAACTCCCCTCCGATCACTCCTTGACTCTGACTATTCTCAGAGATGGGAAAGAGACTCAAGTTGAGGTTCAGCCGGGATTATAAAAGTTTGGCTTAAAAAACGTAGAGTAATTAACTTTGAGGGCGACCCTAGGGTCGCCCTCATTCATTACAAATTAAGCAACAACAAATTTATCAGAGACCGAAAGCGGATTTCTCCACCTCGTCCACCTC
>DASWEH010000560.1:0-2864 GCA_036394895.1 Anaerolineales bacterium | reverse complement strand
AGGATTACGCGCGGGAGGGATATGTTCCCCACACTGATTCTTCATCCAATCGGCGCGGTCGAGAAACTGCTTCAGATCCATGCCCAGCAATGCCGCCGGGACCATTCCAAAATCTGTCAGCGCAGAATAGCGCCCGCCGACCGATTCATCGGCGTGGAATATTTTTCTAAAGTTGTGCTTCTGAGCAAGTGCTTCCAATGACGTACCTGGATCGGTCGTTGCAATAAAGCGCGAACCATCTCCATTGCTTAATTTCCAGAAATAATCAAACGCCGCCATAACTTCTGCGGTACCACCTGATTTGCTGGCAACAATGTATAAACTTTTATCGGGCGGAAAATTTCCACTGCCCAGAGATACCTGTTCAGGGTCAGTGGAATCTAGAATGGCGAGTGAGAGCGGAGCTTCCATCTTTGCAGCTGCTTGCAGAGAACTAAGCACCTCCGCGGTGAGCGAGGAACCACCCATTCCCAGAACCAGCACACGATGAATCCCTTCGTTGTGAATTTCATCTGCAAAGGCCTTGTAGGCAGGAATTAGGGCGCGCGCCTTGGCAGGCGAGTCCATCCAGCCCATGCGCTTTTTGACTTCTGCCTGACCCTCAGGGTCAGTTGCCCACAAGGTGGGATCATGCTTCCATAAACGGGAGGGAACGGCATCTGCTTCCAGCTGCGCGATTCGTTTGGCAACGGGATCCGCGATCGGTCCAAGAGAAGAGACGGCCATTATCCTCCGCTCATCGATTGTCTTGAGGAGTTGCGTAAACGCGTCGGCGAATGATTTGACTCCTTCCTCTTCCAATTCCTGAGTCATAACATCCATCGAAATGCCACTCGCTTCTAGTTCATTGATCGCCTCTTTCGCTTGATCCAGATCACGGGTGAGGGTGATTTCGATTTTCGCGTGATCGCGCACGGCTTGGAGCGTTTGAGGCGGAACGGTATTGACCGTCTCGGGTCCAATGAGATTATCAATATAAATCGTGTCGGGGTAGGCAGGATTCTTCGTGCTGGTGCTCGCCCACAACGGACGTTGGACGCGCGCGCCCTTGATTTTGAGGTTCTCCCAGCGATGAGTTGAGAAGGTTTTCTCATATTCATCGTAGGCAAGTTTTGCATTCGCGATAGCGGCTTTGCCACGCAGTGGTGAATCTTCCGGGAGCTTGGGATCGATCTTTGTATCTACACGCGAGACAAAGAAGGATGCGACTGAAGCAATATGCTGAATGGAATGTCCGGCGGCTAGATGATCTTCAAGCCCGCTCAGATACGCCTCTATCACTTCAGCGTAACGCTGGAGCGAGAAAATGAGGGTGACATTGACGTTGACCCCAACTGATATCGCCTTTCGAATGGCAGGAATACCTGCTTTCGTAGCAGGTATCTTGACCATCAGATTCGGGCGGCGGACACGTGCCCACAGTTGCTCTACCTGCGCAATCGTCGCCTCCGTATCATTTGCAATATAGGGACTGACCTCAAGGCTGACAAATCCATCACCGCCATTGGTCTCCTCGTACAACGGGCTGAACAAATCGCACGCTACGCGGATATCTTCAATAGCAAGCTGCCAAAAGATTTTTTCCGCGTCCCAACCCGCCCACGACATTGACTTAAGAGCGGCGTCATAATCTTTTGTTTTCGAAATGGCATGGTTGAAAATGGTTGGATTGGAGGTCATGCCGCGAATATCGCCGCGTTCGATCATCGCTTTGAGTTCGCCATTTTCAAGTTGTTTGCGCTGGATATTATCCAGCCAGAGGGATTGACCGAAAGAAGTGAGTTTTTCTATTGTGTTCATAATTCCTCGAATTTAGAGTACATAGATTGTAACGGGTTCGTTCTTGCCGCGTACATTTACACCTAGGATTTTCTCCGCATTGAGTTGCATTTCGCTGCAGGCTTGCAAATAAGCTTCCTGATTGAGAAGAATATTATGATGGAGTTCTTTGCTCATAGCTTGTAAACGTGCCGCCAGATTGACAGTATCACCAATGACAGTATATTCGATACGCTCTTTCCCGCCAACATTACCTGCCACAACCATGCCAGTCGCCACTGCAATTCCACACTGTAATTGAGAAGCACCTATGGCTGCCTGAGTTTGATTGAATTCTGTCAATGCAGCCTGCATACCCAAGGCCGCATGGACAGCAGCTGCCGCGTGCTTTGACAAAGGATTGATAGGCGTGCCGAAAACGGCCAGAAGCGAATCACCACCGAACTTATTGACCATGCCTCCGTGTGACACAATCACATCAACCATTTGACTCATATACCGATTGAGCAGCGCAATCAAATCTTCTGGATCCAGTTGCTCCGATAGCGTTGTAAAGGATCGAATGTCTGAGAAGAGAACGGTACACTGTATCAATTGTCCGCCCAGGGACGCACCGTGTTCCAATGCTTCACGAGCGACCTCAGGCGAAACATAAAGATTAAGCAAATTACGAAGTAATTCACCGCGACGCAGACCGGTCACCATTTCGTTGAAACGTTCAGCCAGATAACCCACTTCATCATTACTCAAAACCGGTACATGCACATTTAAATCATTCTGCTCTACACGCGCCATAGCTTTTTCCAGCCCCTCCAGCGGGCCAATCACAGTTCGGCTGGCAAAGAACGCCATCAGCGTACTTGAGACAATACTGATACCGAGTAGGAACATCTCGATAAGAAACATATTTTTCAAGATCGCCTCAGGATTAGAAACAGTGATAATTTGCCTGGCACGATCCAATGATAATGCTACCAATAACCCTACTGGATAAATACTACTCAGAAGAAACACAATCAATAAACGGGTAAAAACCGTCAGACGGAAGGCAGGCGTGGTGCGCACATGCCCATGTGGGAAAAAGA
>DASWEH010000559.1:0-7566 GCA_036394895.1 Anaerolineales bacterium | reverse complement strand
GCGACATCGCCTGCCAGCAAAATCTGAGCACCCCCATAGATCAAGTCCTGACCGATGCTGCTGCCCTGCTTGCTCTCGAGGCTGTATCCAGCACTGACGACATCGGTGCCGATACTGGCTTTCTCTCCCACCAAAAGCACCGAGCCCGCCATGCGAATGGAACCTGTCACTTCGCCATTCACCGCGACGGTCTGCGCAGCAGCCATCAGATCACCGTCCACTTTGCCGTTGATCGTAACGGTCTGCGCGAAGACGATCAGATCGCCGTTGACCGTTCCATCCAGCACAAATTCCTGTGCAGCAATATACAAATCATCGTTGATCACCTCCCCCGCCTCAATGACGACCTTATCACCGCTGCGTCCGTCGAAGGCATAAGCAGGCGTGATAAACGTCAGTGCCAGCAATGCAGCCAGCACAAACACAGACAGAAACTTAGGTGTGCGATTCATGGGATTCTCCTCTTTGAAAAAACAACTTGGTCTTTAATTATACGTTTTTAGCGTATATCAAGTTGTACCAAATACTCAATCAGCGATGAATAGTGAGGGAGGATTCATAATGACTCTCTGGGATTTTCCGTGATGAACGCGGTAGGTCGGTCACCTGCACCGTGCGCACACCTGTCCTGCGACTGAAAGGAGTACGGCGCCAGGGGGTACGGTGTTGCCAACACCTGCACTGGCGTGCGGCGCAAGTGTCCGACTTACGCAGCATCGCCAGATATGCCAGGTTGTCACGGCGATTCCCAATGAACCTTCATAATGGCTTTGCGTCTTTGCGCGAGAAATTGTACAATGTGAACGCATGAGAGCACTTTCTTCTGATACTGATCCCAAAATGGAAGCCCTGCAAATTAAACTATGGCGGCAGGCAAGCCCAACACAAAAAATGCAGATGCTGGCACAACTCAACGCATCAGCTCACATACTGGCAATGACAGGTCTGCGCTCACGTTATCCACAAGCTAGTGAAGATGAATTACGCCGCAAACTAGCAGATTTAGTTTTAGGGGAGGAATTGGCACGCAAAGTATATGGGGAAATCAACAATGCAAAATGAACCCATTGAAGTTACTCTAAAGGTGACTACCGTTCTCGAACGTTTAGGGATCCCGTATGTCATCGGTGGTTCGCTTGCCAGTACGCTTTATGGCATGGTCCGTACTACACAAGATTCAGACATCATTACCGAAATGCGTCTTGAGCATGTCAAGCCATTTATTGCCGAACTCCAAGATGAATTCTTCATGGATGAAGAAATGATCTCTGAATCAATTCGCCATAACTCCAGTTTCAATATCATTCACCGTAACAGCATCTTCAAGGTAGATGTATTTATACCGCCTCAGCGTCCATTTCAACAATCCCAACTTGCTCGTGCTCAAAGAGAGACCTTCCATCTGGAATCAGAAATCAGTGCCAATTTTGCTACCGCGGAAGACACGATTCTTTCGAAGCTTGAATGGTTTCGAATGGGTGGTGAAGTGTCAGAAAGACAATGGCGCGACATCATGGGCGTGCTGAAAACCAGAGAAGGTGAACTTGATTTGGATTATTTGCGGAAGTGGGCGAGCGAACTGAAGGTGAGTGATTTGCTCGAACGGGCTCTGCAAGAATCAAAGTAATTTCCTGATTGCGATGGGAGAATAATGTCACTAAGGTGGAGAGACAAAACAGAAAGAGGAGAATGCAATGAATAATAAGATCCTTGTCACGTATGCCAGTCGATCAGGTTCCACGGCGGAGGTGGCAGAAGCGATCAGCAAGACACTGACGGAAGGCGGGACACAAGTCGATGTAGTTCCCATGCAAGAGGTAAAAGATCTAGCCTCCTATCGGGCGGTGATTGTGGGCAGTGCCATCCGCAAATCAAAGTGGCTGCCAGAGGCGGTGCAATTCGTCCGTGCCCATCAGGAAACGCTGAGACACAAATCCTTTGTCATGTTCACGGTCTGTATCACGCTCGCCAGGTCGAACAATGAGCAGTATCGTTCCGCTGTGGCAGGCTGGGTCGCGCCCATCCGCGCACTGGTGAGACCGTTAAGCGAGGGTCTCTTTGCCGGGAAGCTGGATATCAGTAAGCTTCCGTTCAATTGGGATACGCTGATGCTGCGCGCGACGGTTGCGGCTGGGGCCTTCCCGCGCGGCGATCACCGGGCCTGGGCGGAGAGTTTGAAACCGGTGTTGGGAAATTGAGAAGAGTGAGACCCGCCCCATCCCCCGCCAAGCCCTCTAATGACTTGGCGAGGGATTAAAGGCGTCCTGGTTCTTCCCCCTGTGCTCCCCTTTTCAGGACATTGCGTTTTCCACCCTGGCATAGATTTCCTTTGGCCCCCCTCCCTCAAACTCTATGAATTTGAGGGACTGTTTTCCGTTTGCGCTGACCGGTTATGGTTTACTTTTTCACGAGGATGAAGATACCGGTCTTATCAGTGGTCAGGCTTGGGTAGAATGTATACGTAGCGCTGGGGATGAGCTTATAAAGTTCATCTGCAGACGTTGTGGTGAGCGCCTGGCGGATCTTGTCCTTGCCAAGCTGTTGGGAGATGTTGACCCACTCACCCTTGCCATCGCCATCCGGATCATTCCAGTAAAGGATTGCGAGTTTATCGCGTGATTCCTTATTGAGCGGGTAATCCATCTCAATACCGGTTCCCTTCGGCAGATTCTTGACGAACTGACCGTGGCTGAGGATATCCACATCCAAGCCCATCACATAGGAGAAGCCAGCAGGCAACTTGGCGGGCAATTCACTCGCGCCGACGCTATGAATGGTGGTCTGATAGTCGCACAGGTTGTAGTAGGTCAGTTTGATGCCAAAGGCCCACAAGACGCTGTTGCAATCCAGGTCGATCAATTCGCCGCCAGTCAATGGGATGATAAAAGCTGAGGACGGTGAAGAGGGCTGTGAAGGCTTCTTGGTTGGAGATCCCGGCACAGCGGCTTTGGTTGGTGTACTGGTTGGATTGTTACCAGGAACATTGGTGGGTGTGTTGGTTGCCGTGCTGCCAGGGACAGTGGTGGGAGTATTGGTAGGCGTGTTGGTTGCAGTAGCGCCAGGCACGTTGGTTGGAGTGTTGGTAGGTGTATTGGTAGGTGGAACCGACGTGCTGGTAGGAGTATTCGTTGGCGTGTTGGTTGGGGTAGTGCCGGGTATATTGGTTGGTGTATTCGTCGGAGTATTTGTTGGAGGAACCGCCGTGTTCGTAGGAGTATTCGTTGGCGTGTTCGTTGGAGGAACCGATGTACTCGTTGGTGTATCAGTTGGCGTATTGGTCGGCGGAACCGATGTGCTAGTAGGCGTATCGGTCGGTGTATTGGTAGGTGGAACCGACGTACTAGTTGGGGTATTTGTGGGCGTATTGGTTGGTGGGACCGACGTGTTCGTAGGAGTATTGGTAGGCGTGTTTGTTGGAGTATTCGTCGGTGTATTGGTTGACGTATTGGCTGCAACAACGACGGCACCAGTCATAGTAAGGAGATTGCTTTGTCCCCCATTGCAGTTATCATTCGAATACGCATAGAAGTAGATATTATATGTACCAATCGCGGCAGGCGCGTTGACTGTAAACGTCTCGGTGTAATTGCCTGAACCATTATGGTCCGGTTCGAAGTTAACTTTATTGAATGGACCAGAGTTGCCAATGCGCCATTCAACGCACTGCCAATCAGTATTGCCATTACTGTTAGTTGTCACAGCCACTGAAACGGTAATCGCTCCACCTGGTCCAACTGTGACGGCTGCTGTTCCACCATTAAGAGTCGCACCGGTGATAGTCCGATCATCTTTGAATGCCCCGCTTACCGATACCGCAGAGGTCAACCCAACAGCGGTATAAGTGTAATCACCGATCGCTGATGAGTTGTCCCATAAGGTAATCTGGCAGGACCAGCCACCGTAGGAGTTGGCGGTCGCCTGGCAGGTAGCAGTATATCCGTTCGGACCGTATACCTGTACCAGGACGGTTTCGCCAAAGATGAAGCCGATATTGTTACCGTTGAGGCTATTGTCATTTCCACTAATGGTCACCACACTCCCAGGTTCATAATCTTGCTGGTCAGTCCAGAGATTGGCAATCGGCAACGTGCTGCTATTGCTATTAACAGCCTCGATCCCATAGCGGGCGTTGTTATTGAAAGAACCGCCGGTGACACTGATCAAGGTATCTGCACCGTTGACATAAACACCGGAACCAACAGGAGTGGAACCATCCATGTGCCCATTGTTGCTGGCATTTACGTTATTCAACGAAACGGTACCCGCTTCATTGGCTGTGATGGAAATTCCATTCATGTCGCTGTAGGATGCAGTTACATTGTTGAGTGCAACATTGTTTGCGAAGATTTGAATGGCGTCCTGTCCAGTAAGTGATCCCTCCACAGAAATATTATTGATGGTTAGCGAGCCAATCCATGGGTTCACTAAGGAGCCAACTTGCACATATGAGTTGGTGAAGACCGTTTGGTCTGAGGTACTCCCCGTGGATGGGTTCCAGCCGCCTTGAACGGTCAAGTTGTAAATATTGAGAGTGCTGTACGCAGAGCCCAGGCTGGTGTTCGAATCATCGAGAACCAGAGGAGAGGTGAAGCCTGCTCCAGTCGTTTGTTCAAGATAGATCGTGCCATTCTGCGAAAAGCTTCCCGGGTCCGCCTGCATCGCTGCGAGGAGATCAGCAATGCTTGTAAAACTTGTGCTACAGCCATTCGCTCCAGGCGTTGGAACGTTGACACTTTCCGGGCACCAGACCGGGTCCGAGGTCACTAATGCGTTGGCTGTCTCTTGTGAGCCCAGGACCAGCGCCTGCCCTTGATCATCCAGCACAACGATGTCGGTATTTTGCGGTGCCTGTGAAAGCACTACGTCTGCTGAAGCGTTTTCATCAGCAGTCGCTTCTGGGAGAGCTGTTTCTACAATTGCCTCAGAGGTTGTTGTGGACTCTTCTGGTGCTTGAGTAGCTTCCACAGGTTCCTGTGTTTGTGCCACAGGCGGTTCGGTGACCACCTCGGTCGCGACGGGCGGCTCAGTGGGAGTTTCCCCGTCTGCGCGAACAGACTGAACGTTCATTACATTTGCAAACAGAACAATAATCAAAAATAACGTGAGAATAGAATAGTATTTTTTGGCTGCCATGGAATCCAATCCTTTCATTGATGCAAAGCGGAAACATGACGACATAACAGAATTGAAGGTTACAGAATAAAGGTTTCGCAATGAAATTAATATGTTTGTAAAATTCTTCACATTCTGGATTCCAGTCAGAATTGAAACTATTTTGAAAGAGATTTCGTCATTTTTGTAGGTAGAATAGATAAGGTATATTGCATCAAAGCCCTCTACTCGTCATTCCATCAACACCATCGGCATTGCACCTCAGGGAGATCGATAGGGTCATTCGACAAACGCTAAGAAGCGATTACAATTGAGGCATGAATATGAAACAGGGTTATCTGCTGATTGTGGAAGATGTTCCAGACATCCTCAGGCTTTTGGAAGAGACTCTCAAATTCAAAGGCTACAATGCTGTCACAGCACGGAATGGACAGGAAGCGCTCGATTTGATCCAGCGCGAACGCCCGGCACTGGTCATCACCGATATTATGATGCCCAAGCTGGATGGGTTCGGCCTTGTTCACCGATTGCGCATCAATCCTGAAACGCGCGATGTCCCGGTCATCTTTCTGACCGCCACGTATGTGGCGCTCGAAGACAAAGCGTTTGCGCTCAACATTGGCGTCACTCGCTTCATTGAAAAACCGGTCAACTTCGAAAAGTTCCTCGAGACCATTGACCAGCTCTTGACTCAGGGCGCGCCTTCAGTTCCCGCGCCGATGAACGAAGCCGATTTCTATGAGGGGTATCGCCAGCGGCTCGAACAAAAGCTCAACCAGAAAAATACACAAATTGCGCGGGATGAGCGCCTCTTGTCATCGATTTCGGAGGAAGAGAAAGCATCGTTCAGGGTATCCCTTCAACTGGCAATGAACGAAAGGGATGAACTTCAACGTTTGTTGGCTGAGATCCAAATGCGGATCGCAAACACACCCAAGTCCGGATAATCACGTTATGCATGGGGGTTACAAAAGGAGATTCCATACTTCCATCAAGCTCAGGGGATGCCTTTTGAGGTGTTGGAATTGCATCTCTGCTTGCACGTCTCCTAGCCTCCTTACAATATCCGCCCAGAATTAGACAAGTCCATAAGCAATTGATGAAAAGAGCGGAAAATTGCTCATTTTCACCTGTAACCTTTTCTTAGAATCTCAGTCATGAGAGACAAGTAACAGACAAATCTTATTTGAATAGGGTTTTAAGAAAAGCTCGGGAGACCAGTTCTGGTTTCACCCGCAAGACAATGAAGAGGATGACAGCGCAGCCAACTTCCCAGCCTTGAAAAATCAACCGAAGGAAAGCGGTCATCGTGAAAAAGGAAAATCGAATTCCTCTGCAAGTTTTGTTGCAAGTGCCTTTATGCCTTGGCTTGATCTTCGTCGTCTATGCAGTCACATTTAGTGATATCACCGCCTCTGGCCTGGGCGGACCATCCCAAAGAGAAGCCGCCGCTACAAAGACAGCTATTGCCGGAACAGCGGACGCGCTGCTAGGACCCTTCCCCACCTCAACAATGCCCACCAAGACGGCCTCTTCCACGCCCACAGCCACCCCTCGGATTTCAGCCACACCTACGATGACAGCCTCGGCGACGATCACACCTTCCAAAACACGTGTCCCTCCATTAACCCAAACTGCCTTAAGCCATTCATCTGATCTCACTGCCACCAAGACACCAACCGCGATTCCCACCCGCATATTTATTTCTATCCCAAGTAACACGCCATTTATCTTCTTCCCCACTTCCACCCCTCGTCCAAGCGCAACGTCCGTTCAGCCTACGTCTGTGCTACCAACATCTATTCCACCAACATTGGTTCCTCCTACAAAGACCAAGACTCCTATCCCGGCGCCTACCAATACTCCACATCCAACACCTACTCGCAGGCCCACACATACGCCAACTTTGCGGCCGCCGAACACTGCTACGAATCTACCTAATACGAGCACACCTGTGCCGCCTACAAACCCGCCCCCAGCAACATCCACGCCGGTTCCTACCGATCCGCCACCAACGAACCCGCCTCCAACAAATCCGCCTCCAACGAACCCACCGCCGACGGATCCGCCCCCAACCGATCCGCCGCCCACCGATCCACCACCACCCACGGATCCGCCTCCAACTGACCCACCTCCGCCCACAGATCCGCCGCCACCGACCGATCCGCCAGCAATACCCTAGAAATTCGCTATCGATCCGACGCAAGCACTTGTACAGTTAGAATAGATACGAAAAATCAATAGCTTCTTCCTCGCTGATGAGCCGCTGGTGACGGAAGCCAGCGGCTCATCAGATTTCAAATAGGAAACATATGGTTTTAATATCAAAATTCTCATCCCAGAAAAACATATGAGATAATGCTTTTTTCCACCTGGCCCAAGTCATCAGCACCCAATGAAGGGTTACACGAAAGCCATCTCCGCTGTCTGTGCGCAAGGTGAATGAAAGGAGAA
>DASWEH010000558.1:0-18210 GCA_036394895.1 Anaerolineales bacterium | reverse complement strand
CCGTTTTCATTAGAGACTGACAGCGAAATGGAAGTTTTGCTTGATCTGAGAATTGGATTAGCCGATCGCCAAGGGGGTGAATCACTGGCTTTGTTAATTGAACAATCAGAGAAGGCTCTTGACGTTGCCATGCAATCTGATGGGAAAGTGTATTTATATAAAGTACGGCCATTTGGTTAGGTCTATATTCCTGAAACGGTTCGAATCTTTTATCAAATGAAAGTGGCTCAAAAAGGAAGCATCGGAATGAATAATAAGATTATTGCCATAATGATTTTGCTTGGCTTAATGTTGGGCAGTCCACTTAACGTTTTTGCACAGGCATCAGAGAGGGAAAACCATAGCGAGCAAGCAGGCTTGATTGAGGTTGGCGCGAATGAAGCGACTGTTACCTTCGCTGATCTTGGATTTCGAGAGACGAGCCTTGTGAGCCCCTTTGACTCAACAAGAGTGCTCTTTAGTATTCCGGCGAATTGGCGGTTGGCGCCCGGTGGTGAGCTTCAACTGGATTACGATGTTACATTAAGTGGCGCCGATGTTGGGCTGATTAATAGTCAAAACCCATATGGCGGCACATTATTAGTGACCTTTAATGGTCAACTTGTAACAACCATTTCGTTGAAAGATCTTAGTAGCCAGACCATGCAGTTCACTTTGCCTGCCAATGGATTGACGTCGGTACGCCAGGATGGCCGTCATGAATTGACCATCTCACTTGATGCTCAATTCAGCTGTCTTTATAACATTCGTGCCATTGTCACGATCAAACCGACATCCACCTTCAAATTACCTTTTGAAGTTTCGGCTCCTGAGTTGAATCTCTCCCGTTTACCGGCGCCCTTTCATTTGCGAAATGCCCTCGTCCCTGATAGCGCCTTACTCGTGGTGCCAAACGATCCAGATATCAAGGAGTTGCAAGCTGCATTGAATGTCATGTCTGGTTTTGGATCTCTGGTAGGCGAACAATTTGACTTTGGGCTGATCACCGCAGATGAATTGACAGACGATCTTCGCGCTGGCAGCAATTTGATCTTTGTTGGCCGGCCGGAGCAGCTTGACTTGCTTAGCGATGTCAACTTCCCTCTTACGGTTGAAAACAAGAAGTTTGTCAATCTGCCTGCCGAATCAGAATCCGATGGCGTGATTGAGATGGCGATTTCCCCGTGGAATGACAGTAAAGTTGTGCTACTGATCAGTGGGAATTCGTTAGATGCGGTGGTCAAATCTGCGCAGGCGATAAGTTCTGGAAGTGTCCTCATTTATGAAAACCCCGCTCTCGCTTATGTCGCGGATGTACAACTGCTTTCCGATTCTCTCTCTGCGATCGAAGACTTTACTCTGCAAAGTCTGGGCTATAAGAACGAGACCTTGAGTGGAATTGGACTCAACAGCGTACAGTATCTATTTAATGCATCAAAAGAACAAGTCACTTCGAAAGATGCATATATCGATCTGATCTATTATCACTCCGGACTGCTTGATTACGGCTTTTCTTCGTTTTCTGTCGAACTAAATAATGAAGTGATTTCCAGCACTGCTTTTTCCAAGGAAACGGAACAACTGAGTACGCTGCAAGTGAAGATCCCACCAGGTCTGTTACGGTTTGGTGAGAATCGACTGACTGTTAGTGCAAGAATGTTGACGACTACCTCCTGTGATACGACCGGTTTCTCCGATCCCTGGCTCACGATTTCTGATCAATCGAACATCCATTTGCCCGCAACAACAGGTGTTAATTCGACTACACCTTCTTTGTTGGATTTGAAATTCTTCCCGAAACTTTTTATGACCCACAGCGATCTAGGCGACGTGGCTTTTGTCTTACCTACGTCTGCTCCCTCAACCTGGAAAATTGCAGGTCAGATGGCTTACGAATTGGGTAGAAACTCCAATCCTTTGATCTCCAACCTCGAAGCTGTCTATGCAGATAATGTTCCGCAACAGGTTCTTGATGAGAATTCCCTGATCGTGATTGGCAAATCAAGCACCGTTCCCTTGCTTTCACAATTAAATAATCAACTGCCTGCTCCATTTGATATTGCGAGTGATACAGCCAGTGAGAGCAATATGCAGGTGGTGTATCGTATCCCGAAAGGGATGAATGTTGGCTATTTGGAGTTGTTAGATTCGCCTTTCAACATAGAGAAGCCAATCCTGGTCCTCTCAGGTAACAGTGATGATGGGCTGGTTATGGCTGGTAATGCGCTGCTTCTTAATGAATTACGTAATCAGTTGACAGGTGTGTTTGCGGTGACGAATGGCACACAGATCGCGACCGGAAGCGCATCGTCTACGTTTTCCGCCGTCGGAACGCTTGTTCCACCGGATGCGTCTGTCATTACGACACCTATTCCAGCCACGTCCATAGTTCCGGCTGCGCTTGCACCGCCTAGTTGGCTTCTGCCTCTTCTAGTGATTTCAGGGATTGCGATTCTATTAATTATTGTCTGGGTCATGATCAATGCATTTTCAGGAAAGCGTGAATTGACATCACGCAGAGTCAATACTGTGAATAAACTGAATGGCAACTCCCATCCTGATCCAGCAGAGGATGATAACAGCAGTAATAAATAACCTTTCGTGAATCAAACAGGAGTATCAAGCTGATACTCCTGTTTTGTTTTCTATCAGAATTCGATCTATAAATACTCTTCAGCGGCTTCCTTCAGGATTTCAAAACCAATCAAAATATTTGACTTCAGCAAGTCTGGGTCAACATCTTCCCCTGTCTCTATACATTCCAATATTTTTGTGAGAGCGCCTCGTATGCCACTGGCACGATGTGCCCAGTAAGAATCGACAGAGATCCGTTCCAGGCGCGGTAGCAGCAAGCGGATAATTTTTTCGTTTGATTCAGGGGATTGCATAAGGATGAAGGCGCCCCCGGCGCGGCTCGAACGCGCAACCACCAGATTCGAAGTCTGTTACTCTGTCCATTGAGCTACGGGGGCGGGCAAAAAATGCGAAAAATACGTCCAAATCGTTCAAAATCGGGTCATGTTTTGATGTTTCCTCGTCCATTCTCTCCATTATTTCCGAGGATTCCTGTGTGTAAGCAGTAGTAAATCTAATTTTTCGGCAGCTTCTTTTTGCAGACTGCGCAGGATATGGGAATAGGTATCCAGTGTCAAAGTAATCGTGGAATGTCCCAGCGCTTCTTGCACAGTTTTTGGATGTACGTTTTGAGAAGCGAGGATCGAGGCGTACGAATGTTTCAGATCATGGAAACGTATTTCTGGCAGTCCCAATTTTACCAGAGTCTTTTTAAAATGCCTGTGAATGTTCCGATGGGAAAAAGGTGTTCCGTTGCGTGTTGCAAAAATGAGCCCAGTTTCTTTCCCATCCTTTAGCGCATCGAGAACAAATCGAGGCATGGCTACAGAACGCCTTGCCTTCTTGCTTTTCGGTTCGCCGAATCGACCTTTGTTATTTACCTTCTGCAGAGTTCGCTTGACACTTAGTGTGGAGTTTTCGAAGTTCATATCCTCCCAATGCAGAGCAAGAATTTCGCCAAGTCTTAATCCACATCCAATAGCAACGGCTGCAAACTGCAATGACCTTTGTAACACGAAAAGTGCAATAAGGTTGGTTACACTTCTAATGCTCAAAACTGCAACGACCTGGGTTACACATTCTACCCTCAGAACCATGAGGAGTAGAAATGAAAACAAAGGTGGCTTTGCGCAAGGAAGTGGTACGTCTGCATTTACAAGGCGTCATTACAACAGAAATCGCACGGCGCTTGAAGAAGTCGCGGCGCTGGGTGTATCGTTGGATCGCTCGCTATGATCGAGGACAAGGAGTCAAAAGCCTGGGAAATCGTTCCAGTGCGCCAAAGCATACAAAGGAGATATATCCGCAGAAAATCAAAGACCTGGCGGTGAAAGCTCGCAAGGAAAGCAGGACATCGCAAGTATTCCTATGCACTGGTGGGCGCAGAAGCGATCTACTATGAACTGCGTGAATTAGGTGTTTTACCTTTGCCGCCACCTCGGATCATTCATTTCTGGTTGAAGCAGGCAGGAGAGATTGATGAACGGCATAAGCTGCACAAAGAATCGAATCCGACCTATCCGGTTCTTTCTTGTAAAGCAGTCAATGAAGTTCACGAGTTAGATTTGAAAGGTCCCTTTTACTTGCAAGACAGTTCACAGAAATAATACCTGATTGTCGTACGCGATGTTTTCGGCAAAAAAGTGGCATTGCGAGTGCTGAGAGAGAAGGAAATGGAGGCAAGCATTGATCTTTTGGTAGAAACTTGGCAGAAAATCGCATTGCCCAAATATCTGCAAATGGACAATGGTTTGGAGTTTCGCGGTAGCAATGCCTATCCACGCTCTCTGAGCAGGTTAATGCGTGTGTGTCTGGACGTACAAGTTCATCCTGTTTTTATTCCACCTCGCGAACCGTGGCGAAATGGCGTCATCGAAAACTTGAACGGCTTAATTCAATGTCTATTTCTAAAAGCCAAGACATTCAAAAATGAAAAGCAATTGTTCAAGGAAGCACAGCAATTGGAAACTTGTATCAACACGACCCATCGCCTGCCCGCGTTGGACGGAAAAACGCCAAATGAATTTGCAGCGAAAGCGTCGTTTCTTGTCTTCAGAAGACAATTGGCGCAAGCGCAATCTTCAATGGGTAAAGGGCAAAGTGACTTTTATTCGTTTGGTTCGCAACAGCGGACGTATTACACTGACCGGCGACGATAAATTCCTGGTTGGCAAAAAATACAAATGGCAGTATGTCCAAGCGCTTGTCAATGTCCAGAAAAAGCAACTCGGTTTTTACGGGGTGGGCAAATTCATCAAGTCGGTTGCCTATCCATAATTCCTCGGTGAACTATAACCAAGGTTGTTGCAGCTCTTCACATTAGACTCAGGTGTAACCCAGGTTATTGCAGTTCACAAATAATAACTAAGATTTTTTGTATCTTAGTATTGTGCTACATTCCCCAAATATTTCTAATTGGAAAGGATTGGCTAATTAAGTATGAATTTGGAAACAATTACACCACACACGATAACTAGTAACACCAAGCCCGATTTTCTAGAAATAAGCCTCGAAAGAAGTCCAGTAGTTCCTTTAACCCCATCGACCAAGGCATCAATAGATTGATAGTTGTTCAACATGGCGATTCTCCTGCTGCGATATTAGGGCGAAGCAATACACTCCTGATTACAGGACGAAGAGCAGTAAAAGCCGTTACAAATAAGGAAAACAATTTGTTTACAATTATGAAAGTTGTTCCCTGCTATCTTCCCCATTTCTATCGGGTATTACACTGACGCGCCTATATGTCTCTTGAGAAAAAATAATTTTTACAGATCTATATTATTATTTAAAATATTCAGAAAGACATGCACTACCTGGGGGTCAAAAAGAACACCTGAATTCTTTTTCAATTCCTCGATTGCTTCTTCATGGCCTACCGGTTTTTTGTAGGACCGCTCATCTCGCATGGCTGAATAAGAGTCAACTACACCAATGATTCGAGCACCGAAGGGAATTTCTTCTCCTTTTAAACCATGGGGGTAACCAGAACCGTTATATCTCTCATGACTACATTCAATAATGGGAGCTACATTTGCTAATTTTTTGATCGGAGAAACCAGTTGAGCACCGAGTATGGTATGCCTTCGGATAATTTCCCATTCAGATTCATCCAGCTTTGTTGGTTTTCTTAGAACTGCATCGGGTATACCTATTTTGCCAATATCATGTAATAAACCACCCCAATAGATTGCCTGGACCTCGTGAGCGGTACAACCAAAAATGCCCGCTATTTCGGCTGCCCATTCCGCTATCCGCTGGCTATGACTGCTGGTATAGGTATCGCGCATATCAATTGCATTTGCCAGCGTCACTACCGTTTGTACGAAGGTTGCTTCCAAGTCTTCATATAATCGAGCATTCTCGATCACGACCGCGGTTTGATTTGCTAATGTGGATAGAATCACTTCGTCATCATGAGTATATGACTGTGTGGAACGTTTTGAAGCTACAATAATGAAGCCGACCAATTCACCTTTTGTATTAAAGGGGATCAAAAGTTGGGCTGGGAATTCATTCAAATAATCCAGCTCGTTTTTCCACATTCCTTTAAAAATCGGGCTAATGTCCAGAATGTTCTTGGAAAGAATTCCATTTTGGCGAATCATCCACTTGATGATGGGATGATCGAATCCGAACACGAAAGCCGGGATTTTTGGCGCACCTTCCTCGGCAAGCAAATGAAAGCTATTATCTGAATTGTGTTTGATAAAAATAGCTGCATGATTAATATGCAATGTCTCTACAACATCCAATAATACAATTTTGGTGATTTTATCTACGTCCAATAGAGAGGCGGTAGTCTGGCTCAATCTCTGCAACATCAAACTGGCGTCATATCTTTCTCGATAGAACAGGCGGTCAATCCATGATTGAGCAGATTCACGCAGAGGAGAGATAATTACAGCGGTCAGAATCGCTACAATCGCTGATAAAAGAAATATCCGTCCTCCTGAAAATGCTTCAACGAGGTTAAGTGTCAAAGTAATGACCAAGAAATAAACAAGACCTAATATTGTCGTGGTGATTGAGTAAAGCAATCCTAGTCGGACGACAAACTGAATATCTAAAAGTCTATGGCGGAGAACCGCATAGGCAATGAGCATCGCTGTGAGTGTGTTTGCAGCAATGTCGATTGGATATTTGCCCCATTCTGTAAAGTTTATCAATGTGGCTAGAATCGTGATTGATAGAGCCAGTATCAGATATCGAAATCGGTTCCGTTGGTTTATGTCACTGCTTTGAGCATATCCTTTGGCTAACTCTGCCAGACTAAAAATATTCAGACTATAGCCCGGTATGGCCGCAAAGAACAACAGTGGGCCAAATTCATAATGTAGGTTTCCTACTTCGAAGGTGGCCTCTTTGATTAAGGATGGAGTGAACAGGCTCAAGGGAATCAAAATAATGCCGTATACAAAAACAAGCGGCGCCCATTTTCGACGAAAGCCAAAAAGAGTTTGAACAAAATAAAATATGGCAATCGTCATAATGATGGGAGCCAGCGTCATGACCCGAAACCATTGAATTATCTCAGCTATCCCACTCAATGTCATAAAAGCACTTACCGACCAAAGGAACATCGCTAAGAGATAGATTTGAAAGATCCTTTTCAGACGTGTCTTCGGCTTGGAAAGTGCGACGATTAACTCAAGCGTCCCGAATATGATGGCACCGAGGATAGGGGGCAAATGAGTTAATGCATCATCAAGGCTCATGGAGTACCAGATAAACTGCTTTCAAGTTCAAATAAATGCTTCATGACTTGGTCGGACGGTTGCATGTGCGGAGGCTTAATATGTGCTAGATCCGCCCCCTCCAGTTGTCTTTGTTTCATGTATCCGTCAAACAAGCCTGGTTTCAGGAGGGAGATTTGAATAGGCTTGCATCCCAAGATTTCATCCAGGCTGCTGAAATCTGAGGAGAGTTCCGATAATTCTAAAGCAAGCTGTTGCTGGTAATCTTTAACTGCAATGTTTTCAGAAGGCTTCGGTTCAAGGTAAATGTGCAGGATGACATCTTTCCCATTGAATTCTTTTCGTGCAATCCAATCCTGATATTTCACATTTGTAGCTTCGATCGCTTTCCAAATGTCTTTTTCAGTTAATCGAACCAGGTTGCCCAGATCAATCACATCATCGGCGCGCGAATAAAATCTCATCTGAGGAAGAGCCGAGCCGAGTTCTGCGTCGCCCAGTGAAATGACTTCGAAAAGGTCGCCAATTCGATATCGCGTCAGAGCGCCGCCGTGGAAATTCGTCAGCACAAATTCATAGATTCCCAGTTCTAATTCGTCGTAGAGCAGTGTCTTGGGCGTCAAGTTGGGGTCGGCTTTGTTCTTCAAGTGCTCGTCCAGTGGAATAAACTCTAGGAATGCAATGTCGGGAGAGAACACCATTCCCTTCCCATTCCATCCCTGCATGGCAAGGTTGCCGCCCTCCGTGCATCCAAATCCTTGGAGCGGTTTCTTGCCCCAATAGTATTCAATTTTATTTCCATAGATGACCGTGTCTGCGCCACCGGTCATGATGCCTTTTAGTTTCCAGATATCTTTGGGAAGGATGTTCCGCTTGTTAAGTTTGGCAATGATGACAGCTTTTAACAATCTCCAGAGTGTGGTGGGATCCAATAGTTCCTTGGAAAATTTCGTGGAGCCAGATTGTTGTTCGAATTGCTCCCCCATTCTTGCCAGTACACTGGCCAATCCCATGAAGTAGTCCATGCCTTCGCGCAGGGCGAGCCTAAATCCGAGCGCGATTCGCTTGGCGTACTCCATATTTTCGCCTTCCTGAAGTGAAGGTAGAAACTTGACGTCCAATTGCTCTTGCGCAGAGCGGCTGACAAAGGCGGAAACATAGGGTGGGGGAGCAGTAGCCAACAGGAATTTATCATTGCGCTCCAGTTTTACTTCTCCCGAATAGGATGCCGAAGCCATAAGCATTGCGCCGACTGTTAAATCTCCCAAGCGATCGTACATAGCTTTTGTATACGGTATCCATTTCGGTCCTTTAGTGGATGTGCGCCCCGAGGTCCTTGCCCACACAAAAGGTTTTACTGGCAAGACATCCTCGTTTTGTTTATTGAAGTATTCTTGATAGTCGGAGTACGTGGTTAGAGGCACATTCTGACGAAATTCCTCAACACTGATAGGCATCGTATTCCCAAACATTTTTTTGCCGATTTGTGATTTTCCCAGGAGGGCGATTTGCTCAAGCAGCAGACGTTTCTGGACATCCATGAATTCATCTGGTGTAAGAGTGAAAAACCCGCAATGCTTCATCCAAAGTTCATCTCTCCTTCCCTCTTCGAGTAGTTTACGTGAATTCATTTGTATCCTCCTAAATTGTGTTTGATGGACTGGATCACCAAAGGTTCCGGAATCCAGCAATGCTTTGACTTTAGTTTTGTGATTTTTATATCCTGAAAGCCAGCCTCGACGAGTAGCTCGAACCATTCTTCCTTGGAGCGAACGTTTGAGACCGCTTCTGCTTCAGCCCAAGCCCTATTCATATTTTCCTTGATCAGAAAATACACAAATGCAGCTAAGCGTAGAAGAAACTTTACAATGGGGGACTTCCATAAATTTGAACCCCCTACGTCTGCAATGGATAGCATTCCCCCTTTACATAGAATCCGACAAGTCTCTGAAAGTAACAACTTGACGTCCATGTGATGTGTGGCTAGTGCGCAAGTGACCAGGTCAAATGATGCGCTGGCATAAGGGATATTCGTAGCCGAGGCGCAAACTAGGTCAACTCGGTCCTGAATATTATTAGTGACCAACTTCTTTTTGGCGCGCGTCAACATAGACATGGTGATATCCAGCCCATGGATGCGGTTCTTGTTCAGTCCTTCAGTTGTTACCTTTATCGGAATGACACCTGTCCCTGTAGCGAGATCCAGCATCCTTCCCTTGTCCGGGATCGGCGTTGCTTGAATCAATTGATTGACAAACCCCGTGTAGCTCCATCCCCAAAAGCGATTGAGTTCCGCGTTGACAACCTCCTCATATCGAGGAGCTAATTCTGTGAACGTCTCAATGATGTGATCTTTGTTGTCCATATTTTGTCTTTAGAGAATGGATTGCTACATTTTACCAAACTGTACCATGAGGCCCCGGCCTTTATGCATGCACGCCAGTAGAAGTACTAAGCCATTTTCTAAATCCCCAGTGACCCGAAACGATGACAGGACTTCATATACTTGGCTAACTGTCTTTCCCCTTTCCTGTTACCAACTATAGCTTCTCCCCAATAACTGATCAACTTTAAGCATTGAGTTGGGTTTGTCGATTGATGGCACTGTTGTCATGGAAACGCTTGATCAAATATGTCCGGCAATAGCTTTTGTAAATCAGATATTCTAAGCAATGTCAAGGTCTGGCAATAACCCGAATAGCAAACTGGATGGGAACCGCGGCATACTCACCTCGCCAATCTGGTAGGTCTTGAAAATTCTTCCGCACTGGCTACAATGAAGTTGAGGAAAAGCGAGCACGTCTGCAAGTTTGAGGAAGCCGCGTGCTTGCCTCTCACCTAACTTGCTCAGGCCCTTGCGCCTGAATCACCTGGTGCCGCTTTTCCTCTTTTGTATTTCTTTTCCGCGTGCGCTTCCATCCGCTCGCGCCGCCTGGCTTTGCTGTTGCGTTTGCGGACTTCTTCCGAGACAGTGTAGCGTTCAGCAATGATCTGGCGGGCGCGTTCTGGGGTGATGGGAGTGCCATCCACATCCTGAAGTTGGTAGGGACGATCTTCGCGCAGCACTACTCCAACTCGGTCCAGGAGGTGAGCACTGCACGTGCAGAGGGCTTGCACATGGTGTTTGCCATGATGGACCATCTGGTCATAGTAGATGGCCGCAATCTGCGGATCACACTGGCGGGCTGCATTGGCATCGAGAAAGGCGAACTTCTTCACGAGCCCTGGTCCCGCCTGGGTGATCTTGAGGCCGGAAGCCTGGCTGGCCGCACTCTGTTTGCTGTTCGGCACCATACCACTCCAACCGCGCAGTTCCCGCAAACCATGGAAGCGTTTGGGATTGCCAATGAAACTGAGATAGACGGCTGCCCCATCCTGCCCAACGCCGGGGATCGTTTCCAGGTTGCGGCTGGGATGGAGCTGGCGATAAAGCGGACGAACGGTCTTGAGCAACAGACGGTGATGCATTTCATGCACGAAAGCGAAGTACCCTTGTTCTCGGATCGCTTCGGCTTGCAGCAGCTCATAATCCAGATAAGCACAATCTTTGTCATAGATTTCCAGGATTTGCTCAGCCAACTGGACTAAATAGCGGATCCACTCTCCAGAGTCAGTAGAATCCAGCCCACTGGAGAGCCATTCCTGGCGGATTGCCTCGGCGCCCGCCTGCCAAACTCGCAGTGGGGAATACCAGTGCTCGCGGAACCATAGTGCCGCGCGGCAGAACAGATCTGGAAAGACCACTTCTTCCAATCCCGGCCAGGCAAAACGGTCCAGTGCAATAAGGCGGTTCTGGCAGGCGGTGCGCTGTTTCATCAACCGCTCCAACTGCTTGCAGCCTCGTTGGCAAGCCAGCGTTTGCGCATCGGATAGTTCCAAACGATGCAGTTTCTCCTCATCCACAAAGGGCAACTTGGCTAAAACGCGCGCATCGATGCGGTCACTCTTGGCATGTTTTTTGAAGTATTTGCGTAGGTCCGCCACTTGTTGGCTGTTCACCAGATAGATTGTGACCCCATTCCGGATCAGGAAGACTGCCACCGGAAACCAGGCCATCCCGGTGGGTTCCATCACTGCCTGGATCTGTTGATCCGGATTGTTCTCTTGGGCCATTTCCAGCAACCTTCTCAGCGAAGCTGGAGTAGTACCGAAGCGGAACACCAGACTCACAAAGTGACCAGCTTCATCCACGATCACTGCCTTGTGCTCGTCTCTGGCACTCAAATCAATTCCAACTGTGCGCATGCAACTCTCCTTTGAGGAGGACACCCGGTGGCTGATCATTACCCAAGTCCAAAGCTTTTTTCGGAGGCACACTGCCTGCCCCACGCTTGCACGTGATCAGGGGCCTGGATTATCTGCCAGCCCCAACATTCTCAATAGGGTCTGCCTGAGTAGAAGGATGACAATCTAATTTTAGGGGCAGCTAGGCTCCCCAGCATTTACAAAGCCACTCCGTTCCTCCCAGAAACAGTGTACGCTCTTTGTTGTTCAAGGATGAATGCGCTATCTGACCTGAATCGCAGTATACAAGCATTTACATAAGTACCCAGACCGTTTTTGAGCAACGTACCAACTCTTTCTTCCCATGCCACGTCTTCCTTGATAAGCTAATTGAGTTGTTTTCCAGCGTTTTCGCATGTCGTCTACACTGCCCTCATCAAATAGTTAGGCGAGCAACTCTATTGAGCACACTACGCGGCTTGTATTATGGGAGGGAATCTCCTTGAGCAATACCCATCACATGAGACAGGCAAAGAAATAAGACAAGAGAATCAGAGATGTATTATTTCTGGCTTCTCCTTCTCATAGAAGAACGGACATGGTTTTATCATGTCCGTTCAGTTTCAATCCGGAGAGATTGCCTTACGCGATCAAATATATTGCTTACGGAAACGGTGGGTACGCATTTTGAACCAATTGTATGAACTGATTCTGGAACCAGCGACCAGAAACCGGCGCGTTTGGCAGAGCACCTGTTAAATTGTTGCCATTCAATTGATTGCCCGTATACGTTGGGTCGCACATCCTATCGAAGCCCTTGCCACCGGGATTATCGGGGCCTTGGGGGATGAATGAACTGGACCCATCCGACTCTCCAGGTGGCTTGACCCATACGAAGGCATCAACACCCGTGATAGGGTTAGCTACTGGTCGTTCACCGATACCGGCGCCATCCTGGTTACACCAGTTCCCTTTGTGAATGCGCTTGTCGATGCGAGTTGCCATGACAAACGTGCGAAGGTCGGTGGAGGTACTCGGGCCTGTCGGCCGATTGGGTCCGCCCCAGCCATTGCGTGATGTGTCGATGATCACGCCAACACTGGTTGGATAGGCATCGCTCCCAGTGGTTAGTGCGTTGCGCAGGGCGATAATGTAGGGTTGCTCGTCAATATAATCGTTCCAGTCATACCAGCCTTGCAGCGACCGGACTGGCTGTCCACTGACCATCGTGTTGGCATCCATGAATGGTTCGTCCACCGGGTTGTAGTTGGCGGTATTGCTGATGAAACCATCCACTTTGCTGTTGCCACCCGGGATGCCAACGCCAACTTGCTTGAGCAGAGTCACAAAAGGACCAAAGTTCGACGGCCAACCAAGCCAGGCGGCGTGCGCCACATCGATATAGGCATAGGTATTGCTCAGGGAGCGCAGTGTGCCGATCGCGTACTGGACACCCTGAACATATGCGCCCGTAGACTGGGCTTCGGAGCACTTGGCAAAGCTCAAATTGGTGACCAAGTTGGGTAGTGAGTCTGGCTCAATGACCATAACGATCCGCAGGTTGCTGTATTGCGACTGACTGATGGTGTTGAAAATCGCGTCAATGTACTCAGTCTTGTAGCGGTTAAGACCGTTCTGAGCGATCAATAGTTCGCCGTTGGAGGCGAGGGCCGAGCAATCGCGATTGGGCAAATCATAAATGACAATGCCAATTGCGTTGGCACCCTGAGCGAGCGCTGCATTTAGATGACCTGCCAAGCTGCGCGGATAGCCATTGGTGCCGTTGACCGCATCGATGCTATCAAGCCAGACGAAGGTTGGATAGTTTGCCACTTGTCGCATTTGCGCAGCTAAAGTACCACCCTGCAAGTCTGCAGCAGCGTTGACTGAGGCCACATAGTCCACATTGCGGTAAAAGGTTGCCCCTACAAAGGGGTTATCCAGATGCGTGCCTGCTGGAGGATTAGTGGGCGTACGAGTGGGAGTGAAGGTTGGTCCGTTGGGCGTGCTTGTGCGAGTTGGCGTAGATGTTGGGCCCGTAGGGGTATTGGTACGTGTGGAAGTCGCAGTTGAAGTTTGCGTAGCAGTCGGACCGCCGGGGGTATTGGTTCGCGTCGGCGTATTTGTTGGCCCTCCACCGCTCGGTTCAATGCCCCATACAAGATTTCCATTCCGATAGAGTGTGACATGATCCCAATCGGTAAAGGAGGTCTTGGTCGGATCAAATGAGTAATCACCCGTCTCATTATAATTAGACCAGTCAGTCTTGGCAAAGCGGGCTTGAATTTCACCACTTTGGCCGGCCGCGGGGATCGAACCTGCAGCAGCATTGAAGCCTACTTCCAAGTAGAAGTCTGCTCCCGTTCGAAGCGGGCTGACCGGGACAAACGTGCCAGTAATATTGCCGCAGTTGCCTGTAATAGCAGAGAAGTCGCACCAGAAGTTTTGGCCGACAGTGCCTTCGCGAGTGTACCAGTAACGGATCTTTAATTCGCTCAGCGGCACACTGCTGCTGCCGGTGTTGACGATATTGAAGTGTGGCTTGATCTGATTATCACCTGCGTTGGTGTCGGCCGCTCGATATTGGACTCTGAGCGTAGCCGGACCGCTGGGCGTATTTGTGCGAGTTGGCGTTAGCGTTGCGGTCATTGGAGTATTTGTGCGCGTGGGTGTATTACTCGCTCCAACCGGCGTATTGGTTCGAGTCGCAGTGTTGGTTGCTACACTTGGCGTGTTCGTGCGCGTGGATGTATTTGTCGCGCTAACAGGCGTGTTGGTACGAGTCAATGTTGCCGTTGGGACGGGAGTGTCACCGGGAGTGCTACCCCAAACAAGAGAACTGTTGACATACGTAGGGATAGTAGACCAATCAGTGTAGGCCGCAGGAAGAGTTCCTGTAGTATGCCACCAATCGTTTACGCCGCTGTAACTACTGCTCCAGTCATTCAAGTGTAATGTGGTTTGGAATTCCCAGGAGGCTCCAGCCGCCAATGAGGCAGATCCATAATTTATGGTGAAGTAATAGGTTGAGCCTGAGGCTTGTGTAGGACCAGAAATTGTAGCTATATTCGACCCATCCCACCACTTCTCGAGCACATACTTGGAAGCAGGTTGAGAGCCATCAAGGGTAAAGTAGACACGGACGGAAATATTGGACTGCGCGCTATTCCCTGTGTTGACAACGCGATAGTAAAAATCTGAGCGTTCTGCAGTATCCGAGCCACTGAGGTGCAGTTGAACTTTTAGATTGCCACTACTTACAGGTGTGTTTGTCCGAGTAGAAGTGGCAGTTGGACCGCCGGGTGTATTCGTGCGCGTCGGTGTGTTCGTTGGTCCACTACCACCGGGGAGATTGTCGTTACGGTGCTGGAACAGAAAGTCTTTCGTATACTGGCCCATGTAGTTCTCACCCCCAAGCAAGTTGTAATTTTGATCAAACATCACTGGCTGCCAGAACTGGTCAAAGACCCAGGCCGTCCAGCTTAAGCCCTTTGATTCCATATATGTACTGAATGGAACACCATAGCCAGACAGTGTACCATTCGTAGGGGTAGCACCGCCCTGCTGCCAACCCCATTCGGTGATGAAGAACGGCACGGAATTGGCGGCATTCCCAAACCAGGAGTCCCAGGTGCTCTGACCGCCATGCTCGGGATAAATATGAGCTACATAAACCAAGTTGCTACCAACAAACGGATCGCTCGCAGCGCTGGAGAGATTCTGAGACCAACGGGGTCCACCGATCAGAATTAAATTATTGGGAGCCAAAGATCGAATTAAGTTTACCCAGGGCTGAGCCGTGGTCTTCCACGTGCTCCAATTATCCGGATTGATTGGCTCATTGTATAGTTCAAAGATCACGTTGGGGGTATTCGCATATCTTGGAGCTACATAGCTCCAAAAGGCACGCGTCGTTGTGTCGATCGTGTTGGAGGTGTAGTCCGAGATATAATGCCAGTCGATAATACAGTAGATTTGCCGGCTGATGCAATTCTGGATGGCGGGATCCAGATGGTTGTTGAAATAACTATCGGGATTAGCAATCCATCCCGGTTGACCATCGATAGCATTGGGATATACCGGAAAACGCACCACGCGCGCGTACCAACTGTTGGCATCGTCGGTTACCATGTTTGTCAGCGTCACAGCGTTGCGCGGGCGCGAGTTAGCCACTGACACATCAACCAGCGAAACTCCTCGCAGAACAACATTGTTGTCCTGAGGATCTCGAATGAATCGTCCGGAGACGCTGAGCCAAGGTGTATTGATTGCATGGACGACACCGGTCGGCAGGGCCATGCTTGAGAGCAATATTGCTAACACCAACAAAGAAACGAACAATGAATGCAATTTGATGCTACGAGTCATCTCATTCTCCTTCTGTTCTTGATCTCGTGTTCGAGCCAGACCATTATTAAGCGGATATATTGACTCCCTTCAGTAAGGTGATCTGCTTTCAAATATTCAGTTTTGAGGACAGGGTTTGCTTTGTCAGCACCAATGTACTAAGAATTAAACCTGAGTAGTTATAGTTGACATCCCTTATATGGCCCACCTTTATGAAAGAGATTTACTACTGGTTCAGGCATATTATCGTGTGGTATTGGCTATGAATGTATTTTCATTATGCGCTCATTTTAAAGATTTTTCAAGAGCTTTTCAAAATTGGCTTGGTTACTTTTGTTCCATCCTACTTTACCCGCCTCTTCAGCGTTACCTATAGATATACATCCTCCCACAGAAACCCCAATGAGTTTTCTTATGTAAACCAGCAATACCTAAGTCAATCCTGGAAAAAATAAGCACACCCTATTTGGATTTATCAAAAATGTGCTGATCCTTCATCCTTTTGACCGTGGCAAATCACCGCAAGTTACTTTAATACACGAGAATGCGTATTTCAAGACACGCCAGTTGAATTGCCATGCGATATCAATGGATGAACACATCATTGAAGCGCTTTATAGGCGCTCAATTCAGGAAAAACCTGAATGGGGAGATTCTAATTTTTCGCTATCCTTATCGCTCCCCACGTATGTTCCATACAATGTGGTGCCCGCCCCTCAAGATTGTTGTTCTCGAGAATGATTCAATTGACGCCAAGGTACTTTTCGACAAAGTCGTCGAGCCTTGGCGTTTTGTTTCATTGCTAGCAGGTGAACTAGTCTTGGAAATGGATCCCGATACCGATTACAAAAACGTTTTGCCCGAGGTCACGCAGACCTCAAGCAAAACGCCCAAGATTTCTATTGACCTTCCGATTGGTGGAATAGACTCCAGTATTTCGATCACTCACATGTTATTCGAGGTGCTCGCGGGTGCACTGTCCGATTTGCGCAGCGTAAAATCAACATGCATGAATGAAAATGGTCTCCTTGACCCAAATAAATTGATGACACATTATGCGCCGTGGGAGCGGGGTCAGATCCTCGCCTCCACCGGATTTGTACTTGACTTTTCCCCAGACGGCATGTGGACCTCTCCAAGAGGTGTCATCCCACTTTCGGCGGATGTGTTGAAATCTGAAAATGAAATTGCCGATGAGCTGCTTGCGGCTTTTCACGGAGCGACACCTTTCTGGAGAACAGAATTGAAGGCTGTATGCCTTGGTTGTGGAGGAGCATCATGGAGACCTATCATGCCTATAGACCCGTCATTGCCCGTTGAAATTTCCTGGCACCTCCTCAGACCTGAGAATAACTTTCCATTATGTAACCGTTGCGCCGCGCGTTTCAAAGTTTCGCAGAAAGCTAATATTCGCCATGAGCTGGGAAGCTCATTCTGGGGCGCGAGATTTGAGGCACTGGAAAAATGGTATCGCGCTGGAAGCGGATGGTAGTCTTCCTCATGATTGGAATAAGGGCACGCATCCTTTGTGGCCAGCAACATTTGGTGGCGAAACTTGGGAAGTCGGCTCAGGAGCTGTCATGCATATAGAACCACTTTGGCCGTTCAATGTGAGACGCACGCCCGATCAGATTAATTTCTTGAAACACGCCGGGGTATACGATGTCATCCAAAACTATCCGTCTCCCAACTGAAGCTTAAGCAATAAAATTCAAGCTACTCGTAAAGACGCTCGGTTTCTGTTCTACCGAGCGTCTTTTGATTCCATTCTCTTTGTATGGTTCATGGATCGGCACTTGACAGAGGACCCGTGTTTTTCCCGTGCTAGACTGCACACAGTCTTTCAAACAGGAGAAATAAATGGTTTTCTTTGCATTCTTGGCGGCTCTATGTCTAGCAATCGTGGAACATGAAATCGCAGCCCTGATCCAGGTCGTGATCTTTGGTCCTCGTCGGAGCATTTTGGAGGCTCCGCGCGTTGCAGATGATCTAGAGATTCCGAAGAAGCGTCGAGGCACTACGCTCGATGCTATTCTGCTGGCTGTATTTCCCAAGCGCTTCGATGAATGTTTTGCATCCAACGCTACGGATGTTGTCGCGCTTCTTCGTCAATCAGGATATTACTATGCAACGCCAAGAGAATTTTATGCTGCAGCGATCAGAGACTTTTCACAATATCTGGTGATAGGAGTTGCCTTGGCTATTGGACTGGTCATTCTGGACATGCCTGTCGCAGCAGTTCCTATCCTTGCCATTTACATCGGCCAGTTACTAATCTTGGTATGCCAGCCGCGCGTTGCGATTAGGCAGAGTAGATGGATCAAAAGCGCGCAATTTCCCCGTGTATTGGCGAAAATCATTATAAAGTGGACTTTCGCGCAAGGCAGCG
>DASWEH010000557.1:0-15576 GCA_036394895.1 Anaerolineales bacterium | reverse complement strand
AAACGTGGATGGACATGATTTCATTGGAGAAGCGTTTCGACGCGGGGCTTCTTTTGCTTTAATCCAGCGGGACGCTGTCGCGGACGGTTCTTTCCGGACGATTGATCTGCGGGCCGTCTTATCGATTGATTCGGTTCCCCGTGAAAATCTCGATCCACCGATATGTTTACGCGTGGAAAATACTGTCACTGCCCTTCAACAGATCGCGCGTTACTGGCGCCGCAAACTGGATTTACGAGTGATCGGCATTACGGGCAGTGTGGGTAAATCTACTACGAAAGAGATGGTCTTTGAGGTGCTCAGCACACGTTATCGAACGTTGAAAAGCCCAGGCAACCTCAATAACGAAATTGGCTTGCCGCTGACCATGCTGCGATTAAGTGCCGGCCATCAACGTGCTGTCTTTGAGATGGGATTTTATGTCCCCGGAGAGATCGCATTCCTTTGTGATATTGCCCTGCCACAAATCGGTGTAGTGACCAACATTGGTACGGTCCATGCGGAACGCGCCGGTTCACAGGGAGCCATTGCGCGCGGCAAAGCGGAACTGGTTCAGGCGTTGCCTCCTGCGCCTGAAGGGGTGGCAATCTTGAATTTCGATGATCCCTGGGTCCGCCAAATGGAGGAGAAGACCAAAGCGCGCGTCTTCTTTTATGGGTTATCTCGTGAAGCAAATCTCTGGGCAGATAACGTTGTCGGCTTGGGCTTGGAAGGGATTCGTTTTCGCCTGCACTATCAGGGCGAGACGTTGCATGTACGTATTCCCTTGATCGGCCGTCACTCTGTGCATACGGCGTTGCGTGCGGCAGCAGTCGGCTTGATGGAAGGCATGAACTGGCAGGAAATCTTGGAAGGACTGAACCAGGGTCATACTCAACTGCGCCTGGCAGCAGTTCGCAGCCAAACGGGTGCGCTGTTGCTCGATGACACTTACAATGCTTCCCCCGAATCGATGCTGGCTGCCCTCAATTTGCTCGACGAACTGGAAGGCCGCAAAGTGGCTGTGCTGGGCGATATGCTCGAGCTTGGTCCCTATGAACGCGGCGGCCACGAGATGGTGGGTCTGCGCGCAGCACAAGTAGTGAATGTTTTGCTCACGCTGGGCGAACGTGCCCACATGATTGCCGATGCGGCCCGCCGGGCTGGCATGAAGAAGTCTTCGATTGTTGAATTCAATGAATTTGAACCTCTCATTGACTGGCTGAAGGTCAATCTCACAAAAGAGGACGCTGTGCTGATCAAAGGCTCTCATGGTCTTCGTATGGATCGCATCGCTTCGTTGTTGGAGTCGCGTTCATGAATAAGACCGCCTTTGTATTGAGCCTGGCGATGCTTTCATTTGTCATGACAGTGATTTGGGGGCCGCCTTTATTGCGCATCCTCCGCCACTTCAGAATTGGCAAATTGATCCGTGTAGATGAACCGGGCCATCACAATGTGAAAATGGGCACTCCTACTATGGGAGGTGTATTGTTCATTCTGCCCGTCCTTCTATTAACAGGTTTGCTGAACGCGGCGGTGTTCATCGGTTTGGAAGTGATCGGTCGTTCGGTGCTCGTGCCTCTGATTGTTCTGGTCGGTTATGCCTCCCTTGGCGCGCTGGATGATTGGGAAGGCATTCGCGGGAAACGGCGCGGGGAAGGGATGCGGGCCCGTACGAAATTCCTGGCCCAAGTTTTATTGGCTGTCGGTACGGCTTTCGTTTTGAAATATTTGCTTAAAGTTCCCGAGATGCGCCTGCCAGGGATCAATGGCGATATTGATCTCGGTTTGTGGTACATCCCAATTGCCGCTTTTATTATCGTCAGTGAATCGAACGCCATCAACTTTACTGATGGACTCGATGGTCTGGCGGGTCTGATCTCAGCGACTGCCTTTGCCGCATTTGGCGGCATCGCTCTCATGCAGCATCAGGAATATCTGGCGCGCTTTTGCTTTACCGTAGTAGGAGCGATCTTTGGCTTTTTGTGGTTTAACGTCCATCCTGCCGAACTATTTATGGGCGATACAGGCTCGCTTGCTCTCGGCGCGACCTTGGCAGTCGTGGCGTTAATGACGGGTCAATGGCCTTTATTACTGGTCATTGCAGTGATTCCTCTGAGTGAAGCACTGAGTGTTGTCATTCAGGTCACTTATTTCAAATTGACGAAAGGCAAACGTTTCTTCAAAATGGCTCCGATCCATTTGCATTTTGAATTACTGGGTTGGAGCGAAACTCAGGTTGTTCAGCGTTTTTGGCTGATTGGCCTGCTAGCTGCGATGGTTGGCATCGGATTGGCTCTGGCTTAATTCGTGATATGAAAACGAACTGGACCGGAACACGTGTTTTGATCTTAGGAGCCGCGCGACAAGGTTTAGCCCTGGCGCGCTGGCTTTCGCTGCATGGGGCGCGCGTCACATTGAGCGACATGCGCAGCGCAGATGAATTACGCGTGGTACGCGAGTCGCTTGCCGAATATCAGATCGACTGGACGCTGGGTGGGCATCCGCTAGAATTGCTGGATTCCACCGATGTACTCTGTCTCTCTGGTGGAATTCCGCTCAACCTGCCAATCGTGGAGGAAGCTGTGAAACGAGGCATTCCTCTCTCGAACGATACCCAAATCTTCATGGAAGTTGTTCCCTGCAAAACGATCGGTGTGACTGGTTCAGCTGGGAAAACCACGACAACGACTCTGGTTGGACGAATGGCAAAGAATGCCTATGGTGATAAGGCTTACATTGGCGGCAACATTGGTGACCCCCTGATCAATTACGTGGACAACATGGAAGCCGATGATGTTGCCATTCTGGAGATTTCATCTTTCCAATTGGATCAGATGACGATCTCGCCCAATGTCGCGGCGATCTTAAATGTTACGCCGAATCATCTGGACCGTCACGGCACAATGGAAGCCTATACAACTGCCAAAGCGCGTATCCTTGAATTCCAAAGCGAAGAGGATGCTGCCATTCTCGGACGTGACGACAAAGGTGCATGGAGTTTGCGAAATAAAGTGCGTGGCAAGCTGTATACGTTCAGCTTGAATGAACTGGAAGAAGGTTTGAACGGTACCTACCTGCAGGATGGTTTGTTGAACCTGCGGGATGGTGATGCGTACCTGCCATTGATCCTGCGCGAAAAAATATCCTTGCGCGGTGACCATAATGTATTAAATGTGCTGGCTGCCTTGGCCATTGGACATGCTTCAGGATTTCCTCTGGATGCCATGCTCGAAGCTGTGGAGGATTTTCGTGGGGTACCGCATCGTCTGGAGCTTGTGCGTGAATTGCGCGGAGTGCGCTGGTACAACGACTCGATTGCAACCACGCCCGAACGAAGCATGGCAGCCATCCGTGCATTTAAGGAGCCGATTGTCTTGCTGCTTGGCGGTCGCGATAAGAATCTTCCCTGGGAAGAACTTATGCAGCTCGTCAGTGAGCGCGTTGATCACGTGGTGCTGTTTGGTGAGGCAGCCGAAAAAATTCAGAAAACGGCGGACAGCCTCGGGCTGCGCGAAGATCGCTTCTCTGTCACACGAGTGGAGGGTCTGCATGAAGCCGTCCTCAGAGCAGCAGAGCTCGCCGAGACAGGTGATGTTGTTCTGTTATCGCCGGGCGGCACCAGTTTCGATGAGTTCAAGGATTTTGCAGAACGTGGAGAAAGGTTTAGAGCATGGGTACTGGAACTTTAGTAAACAATCGCATGTCGCTTTCATCCGTCAAAAAGCGGGCGCGCAGCGTGGATATTCCACTGATGTTAACCGTGGTTGCTCTGGTCGTGTTTGGCCTGATCATGCTGTATTCTGCTTCGTTCGATTTTTCCTTCAATGAATTTGGTTCACCCACCTATATGTTCACACGCCAAGTGAAGTGGTTGGGCGTGGGTCTTTTGCTTGCGTTCGGATTTTCAAAATTTGATTATCACCATTGGCGTAGAGTGATCGTGATTGCCATGCTTGTGACGATTGGATTGTTGATCACCGTTTTGTTCATCAATGAAATGCGCCTGGGTGCCTCCCGTACCTTATACCAAGGTTCCTATCAGCCTTCCGAGATCGCAAAGCTCATTTCTGTCATCTATATTGCGGTTTGGTTGTATGCAAAACGTGATTTCCTGCACGACATTAGTTTAGGCTTAATTCCATTGGGCGTTATTCTTGGTATCATTGGCGGTCTGATTTATCTGCAGCCGGATTTAAGCGCAGCCGGTACAGTATTGGTCCTTGGAGGTTTGCTGTTCTTCCTGGCAGGCGCAGATATAAAACAAATTGTGTTTATTTTGATCCTGGCTATCTTCATGGGCTGGGTCATTGTGCAATTCAGTGTTACAGGTCAGGATCGTGTGGCTTCTTTCCTGGCTGGGTTGCAGGATCCCACGCATGCTTCTTACCACGTGCAGCGTTCGTTTGAAGCTGTGATCAAAGGCGGTTTCTTTGGTGTGGGGTTGGGTCAAGCTGATACTAAATTAACAGGTTTGCCCTTCGCACCTACTGATAGTATCTTTGCGGTCGTTGCGGAAGAGCTTGGGTTGTTTGGCTCCATGCTGCTCATGAGCCTTTATGGGTCCCTCGTCTGGCGTGGACTTGTGATCGCCCGCCGCGCGCCGGATATGTTTGGCACACTGCTGGCTTCTGGTGTGACATTCTGGATTGGCATGGAAGCCTTGATCAATATGGCAGTAATGGTGGGGCTCATGCCATTTGCAGGGAATGCGTTGCCCTTTGTTAGCGCCGGTGGCTCGAATCTTGTCTCAACCCTGTCAGCCATCGGGATTATGTTGAATATCTCTCGCCAGAGCGGCGAGAGTGTCAAGAAGGAAGAAAAGGATCGGAGGTCATTCAGTGCGGTTGTTGATTTGCGCCGGGGGAACGGGCGGCGGAGTGTATCCCGCCCTCGCCGTTCACGGCGTACTAACGTCTAAGGTCACTGACGTGGAAACGCTGTGGGTGGGCGGCGAAGGTGGCATGGAGGAATCTCTGGTCAGACGCCAGGGGATTCCCTTCCGCTCCATCCCCGCTGCCGGTCTGCATGGTGTGAACATCACGGCTTTGCCGCGCAACCTCCTGATGCTCGGACGCGGCGTTCTGGCTGCACGCAAGATCCTCAACAACTTCAAACCCGATGTCTTGTTCTTCACCGGTGGTTATGTCGCTGTACCCGTCGCGCTGGCGGGACGCTCGATTCCATCCCTTCTTTACGTGCCCGATATCGAGCCTGGCATGGCTTTGAAATCACTTGCCAGATCTGCAGACATCATTGCTGTGACGACCGATCAGTCACAGAAGTTCTTTAACAAAAGTGTTTATGAGACTGGATACCCGCTCCGCCCCGACCTCACGCTTTGGGACCGCCAAACAGCTTATCACCACCTCGACATTTCCGGCAAATTTCCTGTCCTTTTGGTGTCTGGTGGAAGCAAAGGTGCGCATTCGATCAACCAGGCTGTTTTGAACAACCTGAAAGGATTGCTTGCAAGATTCGAGATCATTCATCTTTGCGGTGATAGAGACTGGCAGGTTGTCAAAAGCGCGCGCGAAGGATTGCCCGTGGAACTGATGCCGCGTTACCACGCGATGCCTTATCTGCATGAGATGGGCGCAGCCTTGGCAGCCGCGGACTTGGTTGTCTCCCGAGCTGGTGCAAGTTCTTTGGGAGAGTACCCACTTTTTGCCCTACCGGCTGTTCTTGTGCCCTATCCATATGCCTGGCGCTATCAGAAAGTAAATGCCGATTATCTATCACGTCGCGGTGCTGCGATCATCCTGGAAGATCACCGCCTCAACGATGATTTGTTGGTGACGCTGAACGTTCTAGCCGAAAATCCGAACAAGCTGAAAGCGATGCGGGCTGCCATGTTTGAACTCTCTCATCCACGCGCCGCTGAGAAGATTGCCAGTGCGCTGATCGAGCTGGCTGGAGAATAACGCTATGATGAGCATTGTCATTCTTTTCTGGATGTTCGTAATTCTCTTTGCGATTGTCGGTTGGATGCGCGGCTGGGCAAAGGAACTCCTCGTGGCATTCAGTGTGATCCTTGCCCTGGCGCTCAACCATGTGCTGCGCAGGTATATCCCGATTGCCCAGACGCTGCCTGAAACAGATGTATCACTCTTCTGGGTGCGGACAATTATCCTGATTGTGCTTGTGTATTTTGGCTATCAGACAGTCGTCAGCATTCCGCATCTTGCCTCTCGAGCAGTGCGTGAGCGTTTGCAAGATACACTTTTTGGCGCCATCCTCGGCGCGGTCAACGGTTATCTGATTGCCGGAACGATCCTGTTCTATATGAACGTTGCGGACTATCCATTTCCAAATATCGTCTCCAAACCTGTGGATCCGCTCCTGCAGCAGACTGTGAATCAGATGATGCTGTACATGCCGCCTCAATTACTTGGCGAACCCGGCATCTACTTTGCCATCATCTTGGCATTTGTGTTTGTGCTTGTGGTGTATATCTAGTGATATTTCTTTGCACTGAGCGGAGCGTAGCAACACTTGCACCGCACTGCGTTTGGTGCAGTGCAGGTGAGTCGAAGCGCATATTTTCCTTCGACTGGGAACTTCGCACACCTGCCCTGGCGGACGGTGCCAGGGAAGAACACTCAGTTCTCCGCTCAGGACGAAAAAAGGAAGTTATGACACACGTTCATTTCATCGGCATTGGGGGAAGCGGTCTTTCCGCCATCGCCCGCCTCCTGCTGGAGAGCGGATACACGGTGAGCGGCTCTGATCGCGCCCTAACTCCCTTTGCCGAAGAAGTGCGCAAAGCTGGTGCAATTGTTTACGTGGGTCATCATCCGCGCAACTTAAAGGGAGCAGATTGGGTGGTGCGTTCCTCCGCGATTAAGGAAGACAATCCTGAGATCAAGGCCGCGAAGCGGGCCGGACTCGCCGTTTATAAACGCGCCGATTTCCTCGGTCGCATCATGGAAGATAAGACAGGGATTGCCATTGCAGGGACACATGGCAAAACCACGACAACAGCCATGACCGCCTGGGTACTTTCTGAGCTGGGTCGCGATCCGTCATTCATTGTGGGCGGTGTGGTAAATAACCTCGGCGTCAATGCCCATGCCGGTAAAGGCAAGACGTTTGTGATCGAGGCCGACGAGTACGACAATATGTTCTTGGGACTCAAGCCACAGATCGCAGTTGTCACGAGTATTGAACATGACCACCCTGATTTCTTTCCGACACTTGAGTCCATGTATGCAGCCTTTGAAAAATTCGTGGCTCTGCTCTCTGCGGAGGGGACGTTGATCGTATGCGCCGAAGATGCTGGCGCGGCGGCATTGATCCCGTATGCGCGCAAAGAAGGCAGGAACGTCATTTCGTATGGTCTGCAAGGCGAGATGACAATCAACACACCTTACTGGATGCAGGCGCGTGATATGGCACCTAACGAGCGAGGCGGCTATGACTTTACCGCGACAACGAATATAGCGAGCAAAACATCTGCATCGGTCAACGTTTCCCTGCAGGTGCCGGGCGAGCACAACGTCCGCAACGCGCTGGCAGTGTTGGCGATCATCGGTGTGCTGGGTCTGTCACGTAAAAAAGCCGCGCAGGCGCTCGCTGAGTTTACCGGAACGGGTCGTCGCTTTGAACTGCGCGGCGAGGTGAACGGGATTAGCATCATTGATGACTATGCCCATCACCCTACGGAGATCAGGGCAACGCTCTCGGGCGCGCGCGCTCGATTCCCAAAGGCACGCATTTGGGCAGTCTGGCAGCCGCATACTTATTCACGCACGAAGACGCTCTTCCTCGATTTTGCACGTGCCTTCAAGGATGCGGACAAGGTGATTGTCACAGAAGTCTACGCGGCGCGCGAGCCCAAACAGGATTTCACTTCGGCTGAGGTCGTGAGTGCCATGCCGCATGGTTCTGCCAGTTATATCAAGAGGCTGCCCGAAGTGACAGATTATTTGTTAAAGAATCTTCAACCCGGTGATGTCGTGCTTGTGCTCTCCGCGGGTGACGCAGACGAGGTTAGCACAAATGTATTGAAAGGATTACAGAGTGCCTCCTTCGGATAATTTGCTCAACTTTAAGTTGGATTTTCCACCTGCAAATCCAAACAAGAGGTTAAGTTACGCATGTTCCACATGCGTGAGACAAGCAGTAAAGGAAAGGTAATTGGAACTGATGTCTGAAAAAAAGAAGAAAGATTCCCTTCACCCTGAGACTTTCTTCCTGCCACCGTTAAAAATGATTCTTACTTTTTTTGATAAAGAATCCCGTCAACGCGAGAAAGAGAAGAAGCAAGCTGAAAACCAGGAAAAAGCGACGGAAAAAGATGTTGAGAAATTGATCGAGAAGTTAAGTGAAAAAGACGAGTGAATCAAAAATGGTAGTTTTGACTAGTCCCATTGACATCTTATACGCCAAACTTGGCGACAAGGTGAAAGAGAATGTTTCTCTGGCACCTTACACTTCCGCGCGCATTGGCGGACCTGCCGATATTCTCATCGTAGCTGAATCCGCGGATGAGCTGGCGCGAATCATCAAGTTGTTACAAAAACAGGAATTTGATTACATTATTCTGGGCGGTGGCTCGAATGTATTGGTCAGCGACAAGGGTGTGCGCGGTGTGGTGGTGCTGAATCGGGCAAAGGGAGTCCGCTTCCATAACGGCGATGAGCCCTGGGTCACGGTGGAATCGGGCGTTGTCTTTAGCAATCTCGCCAATCGCTGTGCAGCAAAAGGATTTGCTGGGCTCGAATGGGCTGCGACCGTCCCAGGCACAATCGGGGGCGCCGTCTACGGGAACGCTGGTGCATTCGGCGGCGATATGGCTGGCAATTTGATCTGGGCTGAATTACTTACCGAAAATGGGCGCGAAATATTTACTGCTGAGCAAATGGGCTATGGATATCGCACGAGCATCCTGAAACGCGGTAAGTTGGATGGAATTGTGCTCTCTGCGGAATTGAAATTGCGAAACGCCACCAAAGAGGCAGTGAGTACAACGATCGAGCAATTCAGTGCGCATCGCAAAGCGACTCAACCTCCCGGCGCGAGTATGGGCTCGATGTTCAAGAATCCGAACGGCGATTATGCCGGGAAGTTGATCGAAGCCGCAGGTCTGAAAGGGATGCGTATCGGTAACGCCGAGATCAGTCCATTGCATGGAAATTTCTTCATTAACCATGACAATACCAAAGCCGAAGATATTCGGGCATTGATCGAGCTGGTGATGAAGACCGTGAAGGAAAAGCAAGGCGTCGAGTTGGAATTGGAAGTGGAGTTGGTTGGAGAATGGTAACTTCTTCGCGCTGAGCGGAGGGACAGTGCTTTTCTGTCCCGTAGACGAAGCGTGAGATTGGCAATTAGAGAGTAGAGATTGATGACTGAAAAGAAACTTCATGTGGCAGTGATATTTGGTGGACGCTCCGGTGAGCACGAAGTCTCACTGATGTCGGCGCGTTCCGTGCTGTCTGTGCTTGACCCTGCCAGGTATGAAGTAACCCAGGTCGGCATCACACATGAAGGCACCTGGCTGACAGGCACGGATGTGCTGGAAAAATTCGAGAATAACAAGACAGATGGTTTGATGCCTGTGCTTGTTTCCCCGGATCCTTCTGAACGAGGCATTCATATCATGGAAGGGCTCTCGGGTCTGAAGAAATGGTCTGATATCGATGTCTATTTCCCTGTCCTACATGGGACGTTCGGCGAAGATGGAACATTGCAGGGATTATTCGAGCTGGCAGATGTCGCCTACGTAGGCGCGGGCGTCGTGGGTTCGTCGGTCGGTATGGATAAAGGCGTCTTCAAGGATGTGATGATTGCCAATCATATTCCTGTTGTGGACATGATGGTTGTCTTACGAACAGAGATCGAAAACGACATGCTTTCCGTGATTGAGAGAGCCGAAAAAGTTAGTGATTATCCACTTTTCACGAAGCCGGCCAATTTGGGTTCCTCTGTGGGTGTGACCAGATGCAGCAACCGCTCGGACCTGCAGGAAGGTCTAATGGAAGCCGCACAGTTTGATCGGCGCATCCTGGTCCAAAAAGGCGTGAAGAACGTGCGCGAGATCGAAGTCAGTGTGTTGGGCAACGATGATCCGGTTGCATCCGTTTGTGGAGAAGTACTACCGAGCCGTGAATTTTATTCATATGAATCAAAATATATCGATGGTACATCCGGGTTGTTGATCCCTGCTCCACTTCCTGATGAAATCAGTGAATGTATTCGCGAGTACGCCGTGCGCGCCTACAAAGCCATTGATTGTGCAGGCATGGCACGGGTCGATTTCTTTGTTGAAAAGGTTACGAACAAGGTTTATCTCAATGAGTTGAACAGTATCCCTGGTTTTACAAAGATCAGCATGTATCCCAAGCTCTGGGAAGCCAGTGGATTGCAGTACAACAAATTAGTGGATCAATTAATTGAACTGGCGATGGAACGCAAAGCAGATCGTGACCGCACGTCGCATGTCTATCGGAGTAATCGATGAGCGAGAAAAAAGATCTTACCCGTTCTGATCTCGTCCGCTTGCGCCGCGAACAGGGTAGCAGCAAGCGCGTGGAGCGCGCCAAAAAGGTAGCCACGCGTATTGCAACGCCAGTCACGACTCGCGCCAAGCAGGAAAATGGGCGTTCGACACGACGGTCTGCGCGTTCAGGTTCAGGTACTTCGCGCACTTCGCGGAGCGCGCGCCGTCGCTTCCAGATTGCGTTGCTGCCCGTTGCACCCGATGCAGAGATGCGCGGCATTAGTATTGCTCGTCCACACTTGGGGTCGCGCCTGCTTTCCTTTTTTGCTTTTGCGTTGCTTGGCGCCGCACTTTATTTTGCGTTCAACCTGCCGCAATTACAAGTGGCTCAGGCACAAGTGACTGGCAATCGGATGTTGACTCCTCTGGAAATCAACACTTCGTTGAATATCGCAGGAAAGCCTGTTTTCCTGCTGATCCCTTCGGAGTTGGAGAAGCGCCTGCGTGTCAGTTATCCCGAGCTCCTTTCTGCAAAAGTGGATATTACGTTGCCGAATATTGTTTCTATTCAGGTCACCGAGCGACAGCCCGTCATCCGCTGGCAGCAGGGGGACGGATATACCTGGGTCTCCGAGGATGGCATCGCATTTCGTCCTCATGGAGATGACACAGGCTTGATCTCTGTTGTCGCGCTCTCTGCACCACCCGTCGAGGGATTGGTGTCTCCAGATGAGTTGACTCCTGCGCCGTTCATTTCAGCGGAGCTGGTAGAGGCCTTGAAAGGACTGGCTGGACATGTTCCGCCGGGCGTGCCGATTTTGTATGATGCCAATTCCGGTTTTGGCTGGAATGACTCGCGCGGCTGGCGAGTCTATTTTGGGACGAGTGCAAGAGATGTTGAGTTGAAGATACGCGTGTATGAATCGCTGGTGACTTCATTGACGCAAAGGGGTATTCAGCCGGCATTGATCAATGTAACGTATCCGGCTGCTCCATATTACAGGATGAGTGAATAACATGGAAGAAATTATTGTAGGCATTGACGTTGGTACCACCAAAGTATGCACGCTCGTAGGGCGGGTGGAAGACAGTCAGTCCATTCGTATCCTTGGCGTGGGCATCGAGCCTTCGGAAGGGATCCGCAAGGGCGTTATTGTGGATTTGGCTGCAGCTTCGCAGGCGATCACACGCTCGGTGGAAAAAGCCGAATCGACTTCCGGGCTTGAGATCACCTCGGCACTGGTGAGTATGGCGGGCGCGCATGTCTCATCAGTCAACAGTCGAGGTGCCGCAGCAGTCAACGGAAATATCATCGAACAATTTGATATTCTGCATGCTCTCGAACAGGCGCGTTCCGTGGCGATCCCGCATGACCGTGAAATCATCCACGTCATTCAACGCGGCTTTAGCGTTGATGGACAGGATGGGATTCGCAACCCAAAGGGAATGCATGGCTATCGTCTCGAAGTGGAAGCGCACATCATCACGGCCTCTGCCGCAACGGTGGATAACCTGCGTCAATGTGTGGGCGCGGCGGGCGTGGAGATCCAGCAGTTCGTCTTGAATCCGCTGGCTTCCGGTGAAGTGGTGCTGACCGAACAGGAACGCCAGATGGGCGTGGCAGTCTGTGACATTGGCGGCGGTACAACCGACCTGGCAATCTACGTGGATGACGATGTGTGGCATACCATGGTGCTGGCGGTCGGCGGGAATCACATCACGCAGGATATTGCGCATGGATTGCGACTGTCGTTCGAGCAGGCGGAAGATGTGAAGAAGCAACAAGGTTATGCCATGCGCTCCGGCGTTGGACCGGAGGAATATTTTACGATCAGACCCTTCGGCGAGGATCGTCCCGCGCAGATCAACCGTCAGGATCTGGCTCATATCATTGAAGCACGTGTGGCAGAAATCTTCTCGCTCACACTGCAAGAGATCAAACGCTCCGGCTACGATGGACTTTTACCGGCAGGTATGGTGCTGACCGGTGGAACGTCCGCTCTGCCTGGTATCAAACGCGTTGCCTCTGAAGTGTTGAACGTTCCCGTCCGCACGGGACAACCTGAGAATTTATTGGGACTGGTGGACCGTTTGAATTCCCCCGCTTATTCCACCGGCGTAGGTTTGCTGCGCTGGGCAATGTCAATGCACGACCATGACTTGGGTGGTCGCAGCCGTCGCTCGAAAGGAGAAATGAATATGGATGTTGTGAAAAAATGGCTTGGTAGGATTTTGCCGTAACTTGGTTCCAACTGCTTTTGGAATCAAGACTGACCGTGGTAATTGTCAAATTTTTGCTACGGAATTAATTGTAAGCATCATAAGACCCAATTTTTGATGGAGGTAGACATGGACTCGACCAATAAGCAAGTAGAAGAAAAAGGAGCAGAAGCCTTCGCCCGCATTAAAGTGATCGGTGTGGGAGGCGGCGGAACCAACGCCGTCAACCGTATGATCGATGAGGGCATTCAGGGCGTCGAATTCATTGCAGTGAATACCGACGCGCAAGCCCTCATGCTGGCGAAGTCACCCTCACGTGTGCGGCTTGGTGACAAGCTCACCCGTGGGCTGGGAGCGGGCGGTGATCCCGAGATCGGACGAAAAGCCGCCGAAGAATCCGCAGACGAATTGTATAACGTGCTGAAAGGCTCGGATATGGTCTTCGTCACGGCGGGCATGGGCGGTGGCACAGGCACCGGCGCGGCGCCAGTTGTCGCGCAGATTGCCAAGGAAAGCGGCGCGCTGACGATCGGCGTGGTGACGCGTCCCTTCACGTTTGAAGGAATGCGCCGCTTGCAATCTGCAGATATAGGTATCGGCAAGCTCAAGGAACACGCGGATACGTTGATCGCTATTCCCAATGACCGTCTGTTGCAAGTTGCCGATAAGCGTGCCAGCTTACAGGATGCGTTCCGTCTTGCCGATGATGTTCTGCACCAGGGCATTCAGGGCATATCCGAGTTGATCACGATTCCCGGTTTGATCAACCTGGACTTCGCAGATGTGCGCGCGATCATGTCTGAAGGTGGCGCGGCGCTCATGGCAGTAGGAAAAGGCACCGGCGACGAAAAGGCGAAGAAAGCCGCGGAGGATGCCATCTCCAGCAAACTGCTCGACATCACAATCGATGGCGCGCGGGGCGTCCTCTTCAATGTCACGGGTGGCCCGAACATGACGCTCTTCGAGGTCAATCAGGCGGCAGCCATCATCCGTGAGACGGCTCATCCGGATGTGAACATGATCTTCGGCGCGGTCATCGACCCGAACATGGGCGACGATATCCGCGTCACGGTCATCGCGACCGGCTTTGATCGCAGCAGCATGCCACGCCGTGCCCTGGAGCGCAACACTCGCGAAAACAAGCGGAACGACGCTTCCTCTTACATGCGCACTTCTGAATCAGTCAGCGTTCACGCAGACCTTTCATCGGGTGAGGCGAAATCCGCTGGCGCGTCGTTGCCCCCTGTGAGCAGGGACGATCTCGATATCCCGACCTTCTTGAGGAATCGTCGGTAAATACAAACCAAACCTGACAGGTCTTAAACGCAGCATTCCTTTTCTTGATGATTGCGTGGATCAAAAACGTTATCGATGGGTTCCTTACGGAGACCTGTCAGGTTTTTAGATAACCAATTCGGTCAAGTCCAGTTCCCCTATGCGGGGCGGTCTTAGCGTGCCTGGGCGAGGCACGCCTGACCGCCCCGCGCGTGTTAATCCCCTACCTCGACTAAGGTATTTCCCCAAGTGTCTTATGCGGTAATTATGCTAAAATAAATAGGATGAAAGCTGTAATCCCCAAGCCCGTTCATGAATCCTATAAAAGACATCGCAACCAATTGACCGGCCAGATCATTCTGCCGGTGGTGTTTGCTGCGTTAGTGTGCATCGCCTCGATTGTGCTTGTTAATATCGCCACATTCCGTGACAACGGTGATGTCGCGCGCTGGGCCGCGGTCTCAACCATCTGGATCGTGATTCCTATCATGATTACGAGCCTGATCTTTCTCGCAGTGCTGGTGGGGCTCGTTTATTTGCTTGGGAAGTTGCTTCATATCACCCCAACTTATACAGGGAAAGCGCAGGATTTCGTCCATAAGCTTGCGATCCGTATCCGACTCGTCGCTGATAAATTGGTCAAGCCGGTCATCTTTTTGGATTCGGTTGGTGCAAGTCTCAATAGACTCTTAGGAAGGAAATAAGTTATGAATCAGAATAAAATATTAGTCTTTGGCGCGCTCATCGGCGCCGCGACAGGACTAGCCGCGGCGATGATCCTTCAACGCCGCGCCCAAAAAACTGGGACGGAAATCAGTCTTTCGACGGGTGAAGGAATACAACTCGGTGTCATGATCATGGGATTGTTGAGGGCAATCTCGTCGCTAGGGGATGATAAGTAAATCTAAAGTTTAGATTCACACATAAAAATTAATAGTAGGGACACAATCACTGCCTGGAGCACGATCTGTGTTCCTATTGTTATTAACAGGTATAAACTTCCATTACGTGCTGGCTTGTTTTTTTATTTTCTCACAACTAAAGAATAACTTTTGGATATTATTCACTCCGCTCGCCTTGACCTGATCGCTATGCCGCCGGCATTTCTGGATGCATCTTTTAATGGTGATCTCGAAACAGCATCGCGTTTAATTGGCCTCACTATTCCCCAAGAGTGGCTGGAAGCGAAATGGCTGATGGAAATGCGTTTGATAAAAATGTGTGAGAACCCTGCTTTGGAACCCTGGCTCCTGCGTGCCGTTGGCTTGCGCGAAACAAAGACCATGATCGGCTTCATCGGATTTCACACCCTTCCAGGCGCAGACTATCTAAATTCCTACGCACCTGGCAGTGTCGAATTTGGCTATACTATCTTTCCGGATTATCGAGGCAAAGGCTATGCCAGCGAGGCGGCGGAGACTCTCATGGATTGGGCAACCCGTGAACATGGCGTGACGCGTTTTGTTGTGAGCATCAGCCCTATGAATGAACCATCCTTGCGCATTGCTAAAAAATTTGGGTTTCGCAAAGTGGGCACATTCACTGACCCCGAAGATGGAGTGGAAGATGTCTTTCTGCGAGAGGTATAAGCCACAACAAATTTAAGAGTCTTAGTATTAGCCTGTTATCTTTCCCTTTAGATCCTTCTCTTTGAA